>JAGXIA010000126.1 GCA_024635885.1 Helicobacteraceae bacterium
ACTCCTAAACTTTAGGCGTCTCTGTTTGTGGATGGGAATTATAGGGCGTGTATGCTTAGATGTTTCTTAAATTTTGAAGAAGTTTTGAGGAAATACTTAAGTTCTTTTTGGTTGTAAATTAATAGACTACTTTTTATATCAGTTAATCTATATGTAATAAGCAATTAGACATGAAAATACGGTACTTAAATAGAAGTTTTATTCAAAAAAATACCAAATGTTTTATGTAGCAGTTTAACTAAGTGTTAGACTTAGTATTTCAATTACTGAGACTTAGTGACTCTTAGATAAAAATGGGTGTTTAAGTAGATGGGGTGATTGAAATCATTTAAGCAAGTAGAAGAGCTTAGAAGATTATTTTCTTCTAAGCTCTTTAATACGAGCTTTTTTACCAGCAAGATCACGAAGGTAAAATAGTTTTGCACGACGAACACGGCCGCGACGGATTACTTTAATTTCATCTATTGAATCGCTATATGTTGGGAATATTCTTTCAATACCAATACCATTAGCTCCAATTTTTCGTACAATAATAGTTTGACCAGTACCTTGGCCTCTTTTTGATATACAAACGCCTTCGTATGCTTGCACACGAGTTTTTTCACCTTCTTTAATAGTTACCGCTAAACGAAGCGTATCACCAGCACGAAAATCTGGAAGAGTTTTCTCAGATATTTGTGCTTTTTCAAAGTTTTCAATATACTTATTTCTCATAAGGTTTCCTTGTTCTATGCTTTAAAAGCTGCTCTGGCCTGAAGAATTTAGTCTTACATTCGGACAGGGCTAATTTTAGTGAGCGAATGTTACTATGATTTCCCTTTAAGTATTCTGATGGAACACTTTTTTGCTCATAGTTTTGTGGTTTAGAAAAAGATGGTGCTTCTAAAAGTGCTGTTTCAAAACTTTCAACACTTAAGGAATCACTATTTCCAAGTACACCTTCAATGTTTCTACTTATGGCATCACACATTACTAGTGAAGCTAATTCTCCACCCGTTAATATATAATCGCCAATACTAAAAACTTCATCTGCGAACTCTTCAATTACTCTTTCATCTATACCCTCATATCTTCCACTCACGAAAGCAATATGAGATTTTTTTGCTAGTCTTTTAGCATCATTTTGTCTAAACGGTTTTGCCACAGGAGTTAAAAAAACTACATGGACATTTTCATCACTCGATTTCAAATCATGCAAAGCTTCATAAAGAGGCTGAGGGTTCATGACCATTCCAGCTCCACCACCTACAGCAGTATCATCAACTTTACTATGCTTTGAATCACTAAAATCTCTTGGATTAAGATAATTCAGATTGAATAAATTTTTATCAATCGCACGTTTTAAAATAGAGTCTTGAAAATAACCTTCTATCAAGTTAGAAAAAAGAGTTACAAAAGTAAAAGTCATTATGAAGCTTCTAAAATATCCATAGCACCGCTAACGGTTATGACTTTTGTATTAACATCTGTACTTATTATAAATGGTTTATGATATGGAATCAAAAAACTATTTGCTCTACCTGATTCAACTAAAGTGTTATCTGTTTTAATATTAAGATAATCACTTATAGCTATACGTTCTACTTCTTCAACTTTACCTAAAAGATTACCATCTTCAAAAACTTCACAGCCTATAATATCAAACCAAAAATATTGTCCATCTTCTAAATGACAATTTTTTTTAGTATCTTCATAAGTAGTAAAGAGTTTGACATTGGTATATTTTTTAGCATCTTCAACTGAATTTACACCTTCAATTTTCAAAATACCTCTGTCATTATTAACTTCAGCAAGAGTAATTTTCTCTTTTTTGTTTATTAAAAATGTAGAGTTATTTTTAAATTGTTCCGGAAAATCACATTTAATATGAAATTTCATATCACCTTTAATACCGACAGTTTTGCCGATAGTAGCAATATGAAGTAATTGTTCGTTAGACTGCTTCGACATTGATACGGTAACTTACACCATCTTTAGCTTTACAGCCTGAGATAACTGTTTTTATTGCACCAATCATCTTTCCCTCTTTGCCAATCAACTTTCCAATGTCAGCTTGATTAGCATAAAGAACTATTTCTGTCATTTCATCGCTATCTTGAATCTCTACTCTTATATCATCTGGATACGAAGCGATCAATCTTGCAAATTGTGCGACAAAATCAGCTATCATAATTAACGACCAGTTATCTTTTTAACACGATCACTCATTTTAGCACCAACGCTTAACCAGTAATCTAATCTTTCTGCATCAACTACTAAAGTTTTTTCAGCTACCATTGGATTATAGTGACCGATTAGTTCAATCCAACCACCATCTCTACGCTTACGACTATCTGTTACCGCGATACGGTAAAAAGGTGCTTTTTTTCTTCCCATTCTTGTTAGGCGAATTACTGTTGCCATGTTTTGTCCTTCTCTGCGCTAATCATATTTCAATTAGCTGTATATGTTAAATTTTGCATCAAGATGCAAATATATAAACTTCTAAAAGTTTATATATTTACACTCATACGGCATGTGGATTATCTTGGAATAGCTCCAGCTCCACCCATTTGACCCATCATAGCTTGAAGATCTTTCATTCCTTTTGGACCCGAAAATTTCTTTGCCATTTTACCTGCATTTTTAAACTGCTTAATCATTCTGTTAATCTCAACCTGAGTAAGACCACAACCTGCTGCGATTCTTTGTTTACGAGAGTTGTTTAAAAGTTCTGGGTTTTCTCTTTCTTTAATAGTCATTGACGAAACCATTGCTTTGATATTTTTAAGTTCAGAAGAATTTTCAAAATCAAAATCTTTGATTGCCTTAGACATGTTACCCATACCAGGAATCATTCCCATAATAGAGCTCATGCTACCCATTTTCTTCATACTTTCCATCTGCTCTAAAAAGTCATTATAATTGAATTTGCCTTTTTGAATCTTTTTTGTAATTTTTTTGGCAGTTGCTTCATCAATAGCAGAAGCAGTTTTTTCCGCAAGACCTTCAATATCTCCAAAACCCATAAGACGATTTACAACGCGCTCAGGAATGAAGACTTCTAAGTCTTCCATTTTCTCACCACTACCGATAAAACGAAGTGGAACTTGAACCTGACTTGATAAGCCTAGAGCTACTCCGCCCTTGGAGTCACCATCATATTTACTTAAAATAACACCATCAATACCAATTTTTTCTTTAAAACTTGTTGCTGTTTTAATAGCATCTTGACCAGTTAAAGAGTCGGCTACATAAAAAATTTCATTTGGATTAGCTGCTTTTTTTACAGCTTCAAGCTCGTCCATTAGTTCATTATCAATCGCTAAACGACCGGCAGTATCAATAAGTACAACATCATATATTTTACTTTTTGCATATTTAAGCGCTTGTGAGACAACTGCAACAGGGCTGTCTAAGTTCGCAGCTTCATACATTTCTACATCAATTTGAGCTGAAATTTGACGGAGTTGTTCAACCGCCGCTAAACGCTGTAAATCGGCTGCAACTATAAGAACTTTTTTATGTTTGTTCTTTAGATACAATGCTAGCTTGCCAGTTGTAGTTGTTTTACCAGAACCTTGAAGTCCTGTCATTAATACAACAGTTGGAGGGTTTGGCGCAAAAGTAAAACCTTTATTACCACCTATCTCCAATAGTTCATATAAAGCTTTTCTAAGAGCATCTAAAAACTGATCTTTCCCGATTCCATTTGCTTTGGTATCAGTCTGAACCTTTTCTATTAACTCTTTTACAACTTTATGATTTACATCTGCTTTTAAAAGATTTTTCTTTAATTCAAGGAGAGCTTTAGAGAGTGCTTTGTCATCATCATGAAAACGGATTTTTTTAATCGCTGCCGTAAACGAATCTGTTAAAGTATTGAACATGCTCACTCTCCTATTATATTTTCAGATGTAAAAAGTTTCGAATTATATCAGAACCTTACTTTTAGTTTTCTTTAAACTATTCAAAGTTAACAAAAGCTTTAGGCTCTGGTGCTATAAATTCCATACCTAAGAGTTTCACCTTGTATGCATGTAGCATAACTCTTTTTGCCCGTCTTCCGCCGTATTGCTCATCACCAACTATTGGATGGTCAATATAACGAAGATGTGTTCTTATTTGGTGAGTCCTACCATGATGAATAATACACTTTATTTTTGTTTTATTGGCACTTACTATGTCAGGAAAAAACTCTGATCTAGCTGGTTTTCCTTTCGCTGAAACATTTGAATATGCTTTATTATTTTTCTTTTGAGTAAGAATTGGTTTATCAACTTCTACAGGTTCACTAATAATACCTTCAACCCATGCTATATACTCTTTATAAACTTTGTCTTGTTTGAATTCTTTTATAGCACGTTCTCGAAATTCTTCATTTTTGACAAGCATTAAAACGCCGCTTGTTTCACGGTCTAGTCTATGTAAAAGTACTGCTGGTTTAAATTGTCTCTCTACTTCATCAGAATTTAAAAATGCCGGTTTATCCACAACAATGATGTCATTATTTTCGAAAATAGGTTTGATGCGTTCAATTTTCTCAACTCTGAAAATAGTTTTAGCATCTAAATCACCACGAGCTATCATTACTTTTTTATTACCTACATACACAAGGCCTCTATCAATCATTGATTTAGCGGCAGAGTTTGAAACACCCTCTTGTATTGCTAAAATCTTATACGCTTTTTCTGTAGCCACAATGGACTCCTTTATTTTATCTCTAATATTTTATCTATTACAGCTTGTAAATTTATTTTTTCTTCAACCATTGATTCTGGTAAATTTCCACAGGCAAGAAGTGCTTGATGAATTTCATCCGCTTCAACATATTGAACATGATGTACATATTTAAAAAGTTCTTTTTGATGAAAAAAGTGCTTACCTGTAATTATTTTACATCCAAAATATGCCGGTTCTAATGGATTGTGCCCACCAACATCTTCTTTAAAAGCTCCGCCTAATATTGCTATATCACTAATAGCATATATATTATTTAGCTCTCCCATAGCATCTACTAAAGTCATATCACTCTTAAAATCCGTACTATCAGAGAACTTTGATAGAGTTAAAGAATGTTTCTGCGCGAAATTCTGCATCAATTCATATACACTATGAAATCTCTCCGGATGTCTTGGGACAATAATGAGTTGGGAATCACTTTGTTTTGTATATTCTACGAAAGCTTTTAAAACCCATTCTTCTTCTCCCTCATGAGTACTTCCTGCGACTATACATTCTCTATCTGGTTTTTGATACGTTTTTGTTTTAACTATTTCACCCGCTAATTTTATATTACCAATGACTTCAATATTTTTGGCACCAAGAGCTAAAAAACGATTTTTATCAGCTTCACTTTGTGCATATACAATTTCTACGCGAGAAAGAATTTTTTTATAAAACCATGCAAATTGTAAGTATTTATTTACACTTTTCTCAGAAATACGAGCATTTAATAATATAATTCTTCCGCCTTTTGTAGACATAACCGTAAAAAGCATAAACCAAAATTCAGCCTCTAAGACTATAAGTAACTTTTGCTTTTTAATCCAAAATGGTAAAAATATCTCAAAAGGCAAATATCTAACATCTGCATTGTATTTTTTAGCTTCTGCCTGTCCTGTCTGAGTAATAGTTGTAATTTTAATATCACTTTGTTTTACTAAGTCCAGTATTGGTTTTAAAGCTCTAGCTTCTCCTAAGGAGCATACATGGAACCATATACCATTTTCATTTTCATTTTCATTTTTAAATCTTGGATTATTAAAAAGAAAAAAACGAGAGGGAATAGAGTGTCTGTATTTTTGTTTAAAAGAGAGATATATTAAAAGTGGAAGTGCTACTAAATATAACACAACACTTAAAATATAGTAAAGCAGTGTAAATGGCTTCAAGCCCTATTCTTCAGCTGCTTCAACATGGAGAATACGACCACAATGTGGACATGTTGTAATCTCTTCAGCTTTTACAATATCTGCATAAATTTTATCACCAATAACCATGTGACAACCCATACAAGCTTGATCTTCCACTACTACAACAGTACTGTTTTTAGCCCAACGACGAATTTTTTGATAAAAAGCTAAACCTTTTTGATTCATTGTTCCAAGTAATTTTTCTTTTTTAACAAATACTTCTTGTCTTGCTTTAGTAATCACTTTTAATTTATCATCAACTTCAGATTTTACAGTTTCAAGGTTTGATGCTATATCTTCTAAAGAAGTTTTAGCTGCTTCAATTTGTTCTTTTTTTGATTCAATAATCTTTTCAAGTCTTGTAATCTCTTCATTTGCAAAAGTAACTTGTTCTTTAGCTATCTCTTCTTCAAGTTGTAAAGATTTCATTTCTCTTTCTGTTTTAATCTCAGAACTTTTTCTGGAATTATCTTCCAACTTTTGTGAAAGTTCAGCTAAATGCAATTCATTTTTATGCTTTTTAAGTTCTTCTTCTTTAATCTCTTTTGTCAAGTTATCAATATCTGAATCAATACTCTGCTTTTGTGCAAGAGCTGCTTCATATTTATAGTTCGCTTCTTCGATTTGAGGTTCAAATGCATCGATTTCTATATCTACTTTTGAAAGGTCAATAAGTTGTTTAAGGTGCTGGTTCATTGGTCTCCTTTTGGATTGCTATTATATGCCATTTTTAACTATAAAATTATTAAATATAGGTGAATGGATTTTCTGATGATGAAATTATAACTTCTAAACCTAAAATTTTCAAATGCTTCGCTAAAATTTTTGCAAAAAAGTGTTCACTTTCATAATGTCCTATATCAATTAGTGATAATTTTATACTTTTTGCTTCCATCGCATCATGATACTTTACATCACCTGTTAAGAAACAATCAGCATCAATAGAACGCATCAACGAACAGCCTGAACCTGTCGTGAGAGCCACTGTTTTAACAACATCATTGCACTTGACACATCTGGCATGTGGAAGTCCAAAAGCTGCTGATACTTTCTTAGCAAATGTATCAAAATTTTCATTTATATCCAAATAAGCAACAAATCCATCTTTTTTTGCAATTTTGTATCCTAAGACCTCTGTAGCAA
>JAGXIA010000032.1 GCA_024635885.1 Helicobacteraceae bacterium
AAAAATTGAACCTAAAAGAGCGGATCTTGAAAAGACAAAAGCAGAAATACTCTTTAACTATTTACCTAAAACACATCTTTTAAAGAGTAAATTTGAAAAACTTCCTAACTGGAGTAAGGAAAATTACACTTTAGCGCTTGAGTCTTTTATAAATAGTTGCCGTACGAGTAAAACAAAAAAAATATATCGTGAGCTATGTAAAAAAGCTAGTATGTCGCTAAATCCAAAATACTTTCTACAAAATGAATTTGAACCATATCAAATAAATACTAAAGATGGAAAAGATGAAGGATTGTTAACTGGTTATTATGAGCCATTTTTAAAAGGTTCATTAATAAAAGAATATCCATATATATATCCAATACATAAAACCCCAAAAGATTTAATAATAGTGGACCTAAGCTCAATTTACCCTGGTTTAAAAAATTATAGACTTCGAGGAAGAATAAAAGGCAGTAAATTAGTTCCATATTACACTAGAAAAGAGACTAAGTCACAGCATCTTGATTCTGATGTGATTTGTTATACTGATTCAAAACTAGATCGCTTTTTTTTAGAAATACAGGGTTCAGGTAGAGTAAGCTTAGATAACGGAGAAACCATTTTTGTAGGTTATGATAACCAAAATGGACATCAATACCGAGCAATTGGCAAATACCTGGTTAAAAAAGGTGAACTAAGAATGGAAGAAGTCTCCTTACAAAGTATTCGAAAATGGCTTAAAGAAAATCCAAAAAGAGTTGATGAAGTGCTAAACTATAATAAATCTGTAGTATATTTTAAAGAAAAGTCTCAAGGAGCATCTGGGAGTTTAGGATTGAAACTTACTCCAAAACGCTCTATAGCAGTAGATAGAAGATACATACCATTAGGAAGCATGCTTTACTTGAATGCTGACTTTAAAGAAAATAATTTTAGTTCAGTAGTGGTGGCTCAAGATACCGGAGGAGCTATTAAAGGTGCAATTAGAGCAGATATGTTCTTAGGTTATGGAAAAGAAGCAAGAGCAGTTGCCGGAGAGTTGAAATCACCTTTAAAACTTTGGATTCTTTTACCAAAGAATAAAGACGAACAGAATATATGAGAAAATCATTAGAAAAATTTAACCGTCTTGTAGATGCTTTACAAGAACTTCCAACCATTGGAAAGAAGTCTGCTACAAGATTAGCATATTATATGGTAATGAAAGATAGTTATGTAGGAATGAAAATTTCACATTCAATCGAAGATGCACTTGGCTCTTTAAAAAAATGCAGTGTATGTGGTGGTATGAGTGAGGATGAACTTTGTTTTATCTGCAGCGACGAATCAAGAGATGGCAATATTTTATGTATTGTTGAAAATGCTAAAGATATACTTCTTTTAGAAGAAAATGGACTTTTTGATGGTAGATATTTTGTATTAGACTCACTCGAAGAGTTAAGCATATCTCATCTGCAAGGTATGGTTAACAATGGGATTGACGAGGTTATCTTTGCAATTACTCCATCTATTTCCAACGATGCAATAATAATGTATATAGAAGATAAACTCTCTTCTTATGATGTGAATTTTTCCAAAATTGCACAAGGTGTTCCAACAGGTGTAAGTTTAGAAAATATAGATGTACTATCGCTAACTAGAGCTTTAGAAGACAGAGTAAAGGTATAGAGTGGGTAAATATATTCTTATTCTTATCATTATTTGTTTATCTGTCTTTGCATCTGATGAAGAAATTTATGAAAAAACAAAAGATGTTGAGACTAAAGAGTTTATGCAAAAATGGGAAGATTCTAGCTTTGGGTTAAAGCCACATTATGTCAACTATTTACTCCCTTACGGCTACAGAGAAGGCAAATACAAATCTTATGATATGACTCCTGAACAATATAGAAATATAGAGGCCGAACTACAGATTAGTTTAAAAATAGGAGTAACAAAAAATTTTTTTAATTTAAATGAGATATATTATATCTCTTATTCTCATAGAGCATTTTGGCAGATATATGTTGATTCCTCCCCATTTAGAGAGACAAATTACAACCCTGAAGCTTTTGTTGTGTTTCCAATCTCAGATACAGACTCAATGTTTAAACTGAGAGATTTAACTATTGGGTATTCACATCTTTCAAATGGTCAGGGAGATAATGGAACTGCTACCTCTAGGTCTAGAAGTGTAAACTATTTTTATACAACTTTACGTATGACACATGACTTTCTGATTACAGACTTTACTTTATGGGTACCCTTTATGGGTAATGACTTAAGTGATAACCCAGATTTGATAGATTATGTAGGGTGTGGACAGGTGAAGTTTAGTTATTTTACAGGTAAGCATATGTTTACACTAAAGGGAAGGGGTAATATAAGTACAGGAAATGGTGCTGTTGAAGCAACTTACTCTTATCCACTCATAAAGGATGTTTATTTATATGGAAAAATTTTTAGTGGATATGGTGAAAGTTTGATTGATTACAATAACTATATAACTAAGTTTTCTATAGGTTTTAGTTTTTCCAGATAATTGTTTTCCTTAGTTATAATTCAAAACTCTTTGACATATAATGACTTATATCTTCTTTTTGTAGCTTACTCTTTACAAAGAGTTCATTAGCCAAAATACCTTGACCTAAAAGCATATCTGAGCCATCTTTAAAGGTGATGTTTTTTTCTTTTGCAAGAGATAAAAAGGGTGTAAGTTTTCCATAAATAACATCAGCTACAAAAGAGGTATTGTCTAAAATATTATGTATCATCTCTTTTGGAGCTGGTAATTCTGTATCTTTGAGACCAGCACTGGTAGTGTTAACAACCAAGTCATATTTATTTACTTCAAAACTATCCCAAGTGTGACAGATACAAGCTAATTCTTTAAAATAAGAGAGTCTACTTTCACTTCTATTTAAAACGGTTACATTTATATTATCTTGTAAAAATCTCGAAGTGAGAGCCTTTGAAGTACCACCTGCACCTATAACTAAAATATTATGTATATTTCCAAACTCTTTTATAGCATACATAAAACCATCAGCATCTGTGTTGTAACCTATTAATTTACCATTTTCATTTATGAGTGTATTCACAACACCCACTTTTTTGGCAAAGCCTCGAACTTCATCGCAAGCTCTATATGCTTCTTCTTTGTGAGGCACTGTAACATTAGCGCCACTCAGACTAAGACTAAAAAAAGTATCACGAAGCTTACTGCCATCTTTTAAATGAATTCTTGTATAGCAAGCTTTATAGTGTAAGTTTTTAAATACACTGTTATGCATTAAAGGAGAGCGTGAATGTGCTACCGGGTCACCAAAGATTGCAAATAATTTCACTAGTCTAAATCTTCAAGTGAGTGAATCAAAGCACCAAGTTTATTTTCAACTTCTAAATACTCTAATTCATTTTGGCTATCATCTACAATTCCTGCTCCGGCTTGAAGGACTACTTTATCTTCTTTAACCATAGCTGTTCGTATAGTTATAGCACTGTCCATATTACCATCAAAACCAAAGTAGCCTATACTACCACTATAAAAACCTCTCTTTAATCCCTCATACTCAGCTATGAGTTCCATTGCTCTAATTTTGGGAGCTCCAGTCATAGTTCCGGCTGTAAATGTAGCCATAAACAAATCAAACATATCTTTGTCGTGATCAAGAACAGCTGTAACATCAGAAACTATATGCATAACATGAGAAAATTTCTCTATATGCATCATGTTTTCTACTTTTACAGTTCCAGTTTTTGCAACTCTGCCTATATCATTTCTGCCTAAGTCTATGAGCATAAGATGTTCTGCCAGTTCTTTAGGATCTGCCAAAAGTTCAAGTTCAAGTTCTTTATCTCTCTCTTTTGTCTTTCCACGTTTTCTAGTTCCAGCAATTGGACGAAGGAGAAGCTCTCCATCTGTTAGTCTTACCATTACTTCTGGTGAACTGCCAACAATATTGAAATCTTCGTACTCCATTAAAAACATATAGGGAGAAGGGTTTTTCGTTCTAAGAATTCTGTAAAAACTAAATGGGTCAACTTTGATATTTCTGGTAAAACGATTTGTCATTAGAATTTGAAAAACATCACCACTTCTTATCATCTCTTTAGAGTCGTCTATCATTTTAAAGAACTTCTCTTTAGAATGGGCAAAAGTTCCATTATCATGCCCAATATTATTTTTCATATGAATATACTCATAAGGACTTTTTAGCTCTTTTTCAATATTTTCAAATTGATCACTAAAGCCTTTTATTGTGCTGACTAGCGTGATTTGGTGATTTTTATGAGAATAAACTAAAATTATTTTAGGCAAAATAAGGTCTAAGTCAGGAGTATGCAGTTCATCTATTAAATTATCCATACTTGAACCAAGTTTGGGTTCAAATACCTTGACCATGTCATACCCTATATAACCGATAAACCCATCCACATAGCCTATGTTTAACTCTTTGGCAGCTTTTTTGTAAGTGGATGTATCAATATTTTTATAGTATTGTTTTAAAAAAGTAAAAGGATTGTCTTCTATTATATTTTTATTACCGCTAGCATCAGTATAAATTGTTTTTTGGTTTATATACTGAATTCTTTCTCTTGCGCCTATGCAAATGAAACTGTAATTACCTTCACTTTGTCCGGCACTTTCAAATAAGTAGCTAATTTCATTTTTAAACATAGATTTTAGTTTTGAATAGACTGCTATGGGAGCTAATTGGTCAAGTGTAAATTGTGTGGAATATATCAAAGTGAAAACCTTGTTAGAAATTTGCTCCCAAAGGAGCTAAAATAGTTTAAATATTATTAGATTTTTGTTACAAAAGCACCAGCTTCAATAGAACTTCTGATAGTTCTTAATTTGTCTCTTGCTTCTTTATCTGTTGCAAAAGGTCCAATTAACACTTTGTTTAATGTTCTAGAATTTTGAGTCACTTTATGATATTTGTACTTAAAACCTTTGTCTGTAATAGATTTTAAGAATTTTTTATTTGGTTCATATTTAGAAAAAGAACCAACTTGAATATAGTATGATCCCGTAGATGCAGTTTGTGCTTTTGGTACTTCTTGTTTCTTTGGAGTCTCTTTTTCTGCTACTGGAGCTTCCATAGGAGTTTCAATAATCTCCTCTGAGAGGCTCTCTTCTTTGAGTTTTTGAGTAATTTTATCCAGGTTACTGCTTTGGGCATTCTCTTCTTGAACTACTTCTACTTTTTCAAAAAGAGGCTCATCTTGAACTTGTTGTTCAACATTAGCTTGTGGTTCTGGTGGTAATACAGCTTGTGGTAAGTTGTCTGTACCATTAGAGGTTAGAGTGTTCATTAGCATCACAACTACTATTAAAATAACTCCAAGCGTTGCAACTGCTAAAACTATTTTTTTATTATCATTTGCTCCACTACCTTTATTTAAGATAATGTCATTTAATTCATTTTTTTCTTCCATAAGTATTCCCCTATTTAATTCAGTGATATAATGATACCCAATTTTACATGTGTTTCGACCAAGAAGCACCACGCTCCTTAGAATAGACTTCGTATGGCAGGGTTAGTATGTTGTATTCACTTGGCATTTCGTCATTTGGAAACATTCGCCACTGTTTAGGTTGTTTTGCAGCTAATTTCATAGAAATCATTTTACCAAGTTGTATAGCCTCTTGTAAAGTTGTATGACCTTTATGAATATAAACATGAAGATGACCTTCTGTTTTCGTTTTATATGCAGTAAAGTTTATGTAACCTTCTTCACGTAGTAAAAGCTGTGCTTTATGGTAAAACCTCTCCGGATCTCTTCCGTTATAATCAATAACTATGTTTTCAATTTTATTATGTTTGTTGACAATAGAATGAGCTATTGTGATTTCACCTTTTATATGTTGGTTAATTATTGACTGCGTTAATGGAGCATTTATTTTTTCAAACTTATTATAAAAAGTACGTCCCTTAAATAGTAATTTATCTACGACGGTATCACTTTTTTTCCAATAGTGGTCACTTACCATTTTTATAAGTTTTAAATCCATAGCAGTCATTAATTCTCCTTAGTAAGTTGATTGGTTATATATTACGAAACTTTGAGCCAATGTTTTCAACTCTTTTTTTATACTTTCTTGCAACTGAGTGTTATTGATATCATCAAGTACATCTGCCATTTTATTTGCGATTAGTTCAAACTCTTTCTCTTTCATACCGCGAGATGTCAGTGCAGGAGAACCAATACGGATACCCGAAGTAACAAATGGACTTCTAGTCTCACCTGGAACAGTATTTTTATTAATAGTTATACCAGCATTACCAAGGGCAGCATCTGCATCTTTTCCAGAAAATTCACGACCAACAAAAGATACAAGCACTAAATGATTGTCCGTTCCGCCAGAGACAACGTCATAACCTCTTTTTATAAGTACGTCAGATAAAACAGAAGCATTTAATTTTACTTGCTTAGCATACTCTTTCCACTCTGGAGAAAGGTTGTATTTAAAGCCAACTGCTTTTGCTGCTATAACATGTACAAGAGGTCCACCTTGAAGAGCTGGGAAAATAGCAGAATTCATTTTCTTAGCGATATCTTCATCATTAGTCATAATCATACCACCTCTTGGACCTGCAAGAGTTTTATGAGTTGTTGTTGTTACAACATGGGCATGTGGAAATGGGCTAGGGTGTTCACCAGCAGCTACAAGACCAGCAATGTGTGCAATGTCTGCAAAAAGAATTGCTCCAACTTCATCAGCTATTTCACGAAATCTTTTAAAGTCTATTTCTCTTGCATAAGCAGAAGCACCACAGATAATAATCTTAGGCATAGTGATTTTTGCAATATCTAAAACTCTATCGTAGTCTATACGACCATCAAGCTCAACACCATATGTAAAAGAACTGTAATTCTGACCTGAAAAACTTGGCTTTGAGCCGTGTGTTAAGTGACCACCGTGGCTTAAATCCATACCTAGTATTTTATCACCGGCTTTGATTAGACCTGCATAAACAGCAGCATTTGCTTGAGAACCTGAGTGTGGCTGTACGTTTGCATAGTTACATCCAAAAAGTTTACAAGCTCTATCGATTGCCAGTTGTTCAACACCATCAGCATATTCACAACCACCATAGTAACGCTTACCAGGGTAACCCTCGGCATACTTATTTGTAAAAACTGAACCCATAGCTTCCATTACAGCAGGAAGAGTAAAGTTTTCAGAAGCAATCATCTCTAAATGGTCAGTTTGACGCTCCAACTCTTTTTCACATAACTCAAATATTTCGCTATCGTATTCTTTTAAAAAACTCATTTTATACCTCTTCCTCTTTAATTTGATCTTCATTATGTATTGGTTTCATTGCTGGGAACAATAAAACATCTCTGATAGAGTGTTCATTTGTTAAAAGCATCACAAGTCTATCTATTCCTATCCCTTGACCGGCTGTTGGAGCCATTCCATAGCTAAGCGCATCGATGAAATCTTCATCCATCTCATGAGCTTCGTCGTCACCTGCATCTTTTGCGTCACATTGACCTTTAAACCTTTCGTGCTGGTCTATAGGATCATTTAACTCAGAAAATGCATTTGCAATTTCGCGGCCTGCTATGAAAAGCTCAAATCTTTCTGTAATCGCCGGATTTTCATCACTTCTTCTTGCTAATGGAGAGATCTCAACAGGATACTCAGTGATAAAAGTAGGATCTATTAATTTTTCTTCAACAAATTCATCAAAAAGCTCTCCTTGAAGTTGTCCTAAATTCATTCCTGGCTTTACAGTTAGATTTTTAGATTTTAAATACTCTAAAATTTTCTCTTTATTATTGACTACTTCAGCCGGAACACCACCAATAGTAGTAAGTGACTCAATGAGTGGAACTTCTGTGAAGTTGTCAAAATTAATTTCTATATCTCCATAAGGAAGTATTACGGGTAAGCTTAAATGATCAAAAAGATATTCAAAGTACTCTTTTGTGATTTCAATTAAATCTTTATATGTTTTATATGCCCAATAGAATTCGATAGAAGTAAACTCAGGGTTGTGTGTTGCATCCATACCTTCATTTCTAAAGTTACGGTTAATTTCAAACACTGCTTCAAATCCGCCAACAATTAATCTTTTTAGGTAAAGCTCAGGTGCAATTCTTAAAAATCTGTCAATACCAAGTGCATTATGATGTGTAACGAAGGGCTTAGCGTTGGCTCCACCCGCTATTGGATGCATCATCGGAGTTTCAACTTCTAAGAAACCTTTATCTTCAAAAAACCTTCTAGTTAAAGATATGACTTTTGAACGAATTTGAAATGTTTTACGGACTTCAGAGTTCATAATAAGGTCAAGATATCTTTTTCTATATCTAATCTCTTTATCTGTAACGCCATGGAATTTTTCAGGTAGTGGTGCTATTGCTTTTGTTAGAATTCTGAACTCATTACAATGAAGAGAAAGCTCACCTTGGCCAGTTACAAAAGGAAAGCCAGAAATTTCTACAATGTCACCAACTTCAATCAGTTTCTTAAATGTATTGTTGTAAAAGCCTTCAGGCAGATTGTCTCTAGCAACATAAATTTGCAGTACTCCACTTTCATCTTCTATTTTGATAAAACTGGCTTTACCCATAATTCTAAAAAGTTTTATACGACCACTTACAATGTATTGACGGTTTTCATCGCGTTTTTCTTCTGTATTTTCTATATCTGAGTTTACATTCAAATATTTTTCAATTGTAGTATTTCTTTTAGAATCATTAGAATAAGGGTTTATACCCTCCGCTCTAAGTAGTTCCGCTTTTTCAATTCTTTGCTGAATGAATTTATTTTCAAAAGCCAATATTTTTCCTTTTATTTAGTTGTTTTTTGACACTTTGCACAAATGCCGTAAATCTGCATAGAATGATCAGACATCTCAAAACCAAGTGCCTCAGCAATACTATGCTGTCTCTCTTCAATTTCTTCATCGACAAACTCTGTTATATTGCCGCATTCTGTACAAATCATATGGTCATGATGCTCTTTGGCCCCAAGTTCATACTTTTTTCCCTGCGCTCCAAAAGAGAGAGACGTTACCATATTTGATTCTTCTAAAAGTGCTAGGGTTCTGTATATTGTAGCAATCCCGGTTTTAAGCTCAGGAAACTTCTCTTGTATTAAACGGTGAAGTGATTCTGGAGTAAGATGCTCATCTGAATTATAGAGAGTCTCCAAAATAACTTCTCTTTGAATAGTAAACTTGAGATTATTCTTCTTTAGTAAGTTTTTAAAATCATTGAGAAGTTGCTCATATTCAATTGTTCTGTCATTAAAATTTGTTGTTACATTTGTCATATTAATGATTTGTCTCTACTTGTTCATTTATTTTCTGTTTTGCTTCGTTTACAATTTTAAGTGATGAATTATCTATGGTGTCATTTATTTTTTTTTGCATTTCTTGTGCATTTGCATCCATACTGGCATTAACATCATTGCTCACACCTACTGGGTCTAATTTCATAATAAAGCCGCCTGTAGCAACTAAAATAGGAAATAATATACTTGTATTCATAGAATCATCTATACTTGATTTTACAGCTTTTATATTATAAGCAGCATGAGCAATTACAGCGGCAATAAGAAAGAACTTACTTGCACCGAAAACAAAGCCTAAAATTTTATCTATAGGTCCCAGTCCGCTTAATAAACTTAACTTCTTAAAAATGAGTCCTACAAGAATCATTAAAAGCCAAAAAATGGCTAAAGTAAATAAAAAACCGGTAAAACTAATAGCGGCATTGTTCTCAAAATTGAAAATAAGATCACTTAGATATTGACCGACCGTATCACCCACACGAGATGCGAGAAAAATACCGCCTACTATTCCTATTAATCCAAATACTTCTTTGAATAAACCGTTTATTATCCCTTTTAAACCTAAAAGAAGGATAATAATTGAAGCTACGATATCAAAATAATTAAATTCCATTGTTTAGTTCCATGTGCATTTGATTTTTACCATTCTTCTTTGCCTTATATAAAGCTTTGTCTGCTCTTGATATTAGTGCGTCTGGAGAGTCGTTTGGCAAGTATTTTGTGGCACCTATACTTAGCGTAACATTCAAACTTTCACCATTGTATATAAGTTTGTTTGAGCTGACAAGTTTCAAAATTCTGTCTGCAATTTTCTTACAATGGAGTGCATCTATACGGTTTAAGATAATTATAAACTCTTCCCCACCGTATCTAAACACTTTATCTCCATCTCGTAGTGTTTTTCTAAGAATATTTGAAATAAATATTAAAATTTTATCACCCGCTATGTGACCGTGTTTGTCATTAATACTTTTAAAATCATCCAAATCTAAGACGAGGAGATGTAGTTCATAAGGAATATCTTTTTTAGAACAAATATCCTTTAAATATGCCGTTAGCGCACGTCTGTTGAAAACTTGAGTTAATGAATCTATGTTGGATGTTTTTTCTAATTCTGCTACTTGTTGCGTGAGAGATGAAATAATTAAATTTGCTCTTGTCACTTCATCCGTCATATGCGTTTGTATTTCATTGAATTTTTCAGTGATTGAAGGTAGATCTATCTGTGCGTCTTGAGATGCAACTTTCGTCTTTTGTATTGTTTCTTCATGCATATGAGACAATTCTTTAAATCTTTCATTTGTTTCTTTATAGGATGATAAACCATCTTTAGCAATTTGCTTATATGCATTTGTTAAGATGCCTTTTGCATTACTTGTTGAATTTAAATCAGTTTCATCGATGTTAGAAATAATATTTGCAGCTTCTTGTAAATAGTTTAATACTTGTTCTTTTGTGGTATTTTCCTGTGCATCAATTCGCATAAGTAAATTCTCATACATTTCAGCAACAAGAGATTTAAGATCATCATTTTTCATAAAGTAATTTCCTAAAATATATTTCGTAATTATACAGTCATTAGCATAAACAAAGCTTTTGCAACACTAAGTATTTTAACGAAGCTATGTTTATTTTATATAAATTGAAGTGCAACTGGTAAATTACCAGAGTTTTTTTAGGTATTTTAAGGTAAAATCACAAAAAAATATATAAATAAGGTTCTATAATGAGTATTTGGACTCCATCAAGCTGGCGAGAAAAACCAATATTGCAACAACCAACATATACCAATCAAGATGAATTAAATAAAGTTCTCTCTGAATTAAAAAATTATCCTCCACTTGTTTTTGCAGGTGAGGCACGTTCACTTAAAAGTCAACTTGCAAATGTCTCTGAAGGTAAAGCATTCTTACTCCAAGGTGGAGATTGTGCTGAGAGTTTTAGTGAGTTTGATGGAACGAACATTCGTGACACATTTAAAGCAATACTGCAAATGGCAGTGGTTCTTACATATGCGGGAGGACTGCCAGTTGTTAAGGTTGGTCGTCTTGGTGGACAGTTTGCTAAACCTCGTTCTGGCAATACAGAGACAAAAAATGATGTTACTTTGGACTCATACCGTGGTGATATTATTAATGGTGTAGATTTTACGGCTGAATCTCGTACTCCAGATCCACAAAGAATGATAAGAGCGTACAACCAATCAGCTGCAACATTAAACTTGCTTCGTGCTTTTGCAACAGGTGGTTTGGCAGATTTACATCAAGTTCATAAATGGAATTTAGATTTTGCCCACAAGAGTGAGATTAGTCAAAAATTTGAAGACTTAGCAGAAGAGATTAGCAAGTCTTTAAAATTTATGGAAGCATGTGGAATTACATCTAAAACATATAGAACTTTAAGAGAAACAGATTTTTACACATCTCACGAAGCGCTCTTACTTCCATATGAAGAAGCATTTACAAGAAAAGATTCTCTTACCGGTGATTGGTATGATACTTCTGCTCATATGTTATGGATTGGTGATAGAACTCGTCAACTTGATGGTGCTCATGTTGAATTTTTAAAAGGGGTACATAACCCAATTGGTCTCAAAGCAGGCCCAACTATGAGCCCTGAGGATTTAGTAAACTTAGCTACCACTCTTAACCCTACCAACGAAGCAGGTCGTTTGAATATTATTGTAAGAATGGGTGCAGGTAAAGTTGGAGAAGGACTTCCTGCTCTTATAAAAGCAGTGGAGAAGGAAGGTCTAAACGTAGTTTGGAGTTGTGACCCAATGCACGGTAATACTATTACATCTAACGGATATAAAACTCGTCCGGTTGATGCAATTCTTACTGAAATGAAAGAGTTCTTTCAAGTTCATAAAGCTGAGGGAACTTTTGCCGGTGGTGTTCATTTAGAGATGACTGGTAAAAATGTAACTGAGTGTATTGGTGGTTCGTTTACTGTAACAGAAGGAGATTTGTCTTCTCGTTACCATACTCACTGTGATCCTAGATTAAATGCTGACCAATCTTTAGAATTGGCATTTTTAATCGCTGATAGTTTAAAAGACGCTCAAAAGTAAAACTTCACTTTGCACATGTCCAGATAACTCTGGCATGTGGAATTAATCTACAAACTGTTAAGTTCCGTCGTCACTACGCAGTCATTCTTCTAGGCTTATAAACTGTTAAGCAGTTCTTCTTTTTCCTGAATCTCTAAAAGTTCTTCAACTTTTTGCTCGTAAATCTCTTCTAAGTCCTGTAACTCTTTTGCCAATGCTGTTACGCCGATATCTTCATAACATTTTGGATCAGCAAGACACTTGTTTTTTTCCTCTATTTGAGTTTCCAGTTCTTCAATTTCCAGAGGCAGTTTTTCTAATGCAATTTTCTCTTTAAAAGTAATTTTTAAAGTTTTTTGCTTTTCCACTACAATGCTTTTTGGTTTTTGAACACTTGCACTCGCTTGCATTTCATCAAGTTCTTTTAACTCTTTTTCAAGCTCTAAGTATTCAGAATATTCTTGATAAGACTCTTCTATATGTTTGTCTTGTTTAAATATAAAAAGCTTTTTGGCAATCTTGTCAACAAAATATCTGTCATGGCTGACAATTATAACTGCACCGGGAAAATTTGTAAGTTGCTCTTCTAAAATGTTGATAGTTGGAATGTCCAAATCATTTGTCGGCTCATCTAAAATAAGAATATCCACATTTTTTGTAAAGAGCAGGGCAAGTGCAATACGATTTTTCTCCCCACCACTGAGAACACCTATTTTTTTCTCCAAAAACTCTCTAGGAAATAAAAAGTTTTTAAGGTAACCATAGACATGCATGTCTTTACCGCGAACACTTACTCTATCACCGCCTTGAGGGCAAAAAGTCTCCATAAGGTTAAGATTGTCATTGAGCATTTCCCTATGCTGATCGAAGTAACCTATCTTAAAATCACCTTGTTTTATTTTTCCGCTTGTTGGTTCAAGTCGTCCGAGTAAGGCTCTTAAAAGTGTTGACTTTCCGCTACCGTTTGGTCCAACTATGGCTATTACATCTTTTTGAAGTATGCGTGTTGTGAAATTTTTAAGTAGTACTTTATTTCCAAGCGTAAGGCTTAAGTCTTCCACTTCAAAAAGCATTTTTTGCTTGTTTATACTTTTGTCACGGTTAAAGTGTTTTGCTTCACGCTGAAGCTCTACAGACATTTGTTTTATCTTTGCAGGATTGTTTTTAGAATCTTCACGAATACTCATAAGTCGCTCTTTACGACCTTCATTGCGCTTGAGTCTTGCTCTTACACCTCTTGCATACCACTCGTTTTCACGTTTTAAGACCCCTAGCAGATTGTCATGCTGTTTTTGCAGAGTTCTAATCCATTCAGCTTTTTGAGTCAGATAGTCACTATAGCCACCGCTGTATTCTCTCAATGCACAATCTTCAACTTCTATGGACTTTGTAGCAATTCTATCTATAAAATATCTATCGTGAGAAATAAAAACAAGAGTAAATTTCTCTTTTAAAATAAGTTCTTCGAGAAACTCAACCATATAAACATCCAGATGATTTGTAGGCTCATCCAAAAGTAAAATATCTGGTTTTTGCAGTAGTAAAGAGGCAAGAGCAACACGACGTTGCTCTCCACCGCTCAGTAAATCTATAGGCTTGTCTTCATACTGTTTTAAATCAAAATGCTGAATTATTCTCTCTATTTTATCATCTAAATTCCAAGCATTGTGATGTTCTAGATAACGAGACAGTTTTTCATGTTCATCAAGAAGCTGCTTGTTCTCAAAGTTATCTGCCAAAAGTAATGAAAGTTCGTTATACCTCTCTTTTGCAGCAGTTAATTCATCAAGTCCTGCTTCAACAGCCTGGCGAACTGTATGACCATCTTTAAAGTTTGGTCTTTGGTCAAGCATTCTTATTTCTAAATCGTTTTTAGTAATTCTCTCTCCTGCGTCATGCTCGAGAGTTCCGTTAACAATTTTCATAAGTGTAGATTTCCCGCTACCATTTTTACCGATAATAACAATACGCTCACCTTCATCTACATGAAAGTTAATTTCTGAGAGTATTTTTTGTGCTGAATAATGCTTTGAGATGTTGTGTAGGTCTATTAGTGCCATATAACTTTTAAGCTCCATAATGTGCGAATATATCTAGTGCAATAATATCTTGTGTATGGTTAACATGTCCTTATTAAAACTAAAGTCAGGCTATCTTGGCTAAAATGATTCAATAATTAAAAGAGAAGAAGAATAATGATAATTTACATTCACGGTTTTGGCAGTAGTGGAGAAGGTACAAAAGCGAAAGCTTTCAAAGAGTATTTTAAAAATGAAAATATAGGTTTTATAGCGCCATCTTTATCTTATATTCCCGAGTTAGCTATAAAGACTTTGTGTGAGTTAATAGAGTCTTACAATGGCGACATAAAATTAATAGGCTCCTCACTTGGCGGTTTTTATAGTATCTATTTGGCCCAAAAATACAACTTACAGGCTGTTCTTATAAACCCATCTATCTATCCCTATGAAACACTAAAAAAAGCTTTAGGGTATGCTCCAAGTTTTTATGATGAGAGCAGTTATAAATTTTTGAGTTCTCATTTGGAAATGCTAAAAAAATACAGCACAGAATCTGTCTCACAAAACAACTTTATGCTTTTGGTTCAAAAGGGAGATGAAACACTCAATTATAAAGAAGCTGCAAATAAATTTCCACATGCCAAGAGTGTTATAGAAGAGGGTGGTTCTCATGGATTTGATGGGATAGAGAGATATTTTGGGACTATAAAAGAGTTCTTTATTTTATAGTTTTTCTATTTTTTGCTCAAGTTCATCATTGCATATTTCTTTGGCTGTATACCAGTCTGCAATCCCTTTATCGTTATATTGGTATTCTCTCTGCGAAGGAGGAATGACATCGTTTCTTAATTTCGAGCGGATAATCCCCATGATGACAAAAGTCAAAATAAGTGTAGCAATCGCAAAAAAATAATCATAAAAATACCAAACTATTAAAGCAGTTACAAATGTAGTAAACTGTAGAAATATTCTCAATAAATAAGCAATAAGTTTACATTTTCTAGAGTGTAACTTGGGTGTTGGTTCTATTAAATCTATTGTATTGTTTGGCATGTGGAAATTGTAGCAAAAATATAGTGGTAATTGTATTAAATTATTCATATCTAAGGAATTGGCTCAATATACATTAGTCGATAAGACTAAACTATCTTGATATAATTTGCATCTATTAACCTTTTGTCGCTATACTTATAAAAATTATTTCAAGGATATTAAAAATGGCAAAACATCAGTTTCAGACAGAAGCAAATCAAATATTAAACCTAATGATTCACTCACTATACTCAAATAAAGAGATATTTATTCGTGAGCTTGTATCGAATGCTTCAGATGCACTTGATAAATTAAATATGTTAGTTTTAACGGACGACAAATATAAAGATGTTACTTTCGCTCCTCGTATTGACATTATGGCTGATAAAGAGGCAAAAACTTTAACAATTAAAGACTCTGGTATCGGTATGAACGAAGAGGACTTGATGAATAATCTTGGTACTATCGCAAAATCGGGTACTAAAGCATTTTTAGAAAACATGACTGGTGACCAAAAGAAGGATTCTAACCTTATTGGTCAGTTTGGTGTTGGTTTTTATGCTTGTTTTATGGTTGCTGACAAAGTAGAAGTAACAACTAAAAAAGCGGGTGAAGAGTCAGCTTTCTTATGGACAAGTGCAGGGGACGGCGAGTTTGATATTGAAAAAACAACTCAAGAAGGTCATGGTACTACTATTGTTATGCACCTTAAAGAAGATGAATTAGAATTCCTAGAAACACAGCGTATTGAAACAATTATTAAAAAGTATTCTAATCATATTCCATTTCCAATCTTTATGGACAAAGAGAAATTTATTCCTGCAGTTAAAGATGATGACGACAAAGAAATTGAACCATCAAGAACAGAGATAGAAAATACGCAAATTAACCGTGCAAGTGCACTTTGGACAATCTCAAAATCAGAAATCAAAGATGAAGAATACAAAGATTTTTACTCTTCGATTGCACACTCTTCAGAAGAGCCATTAGCTTGGATGCATAACAAAGCAGAGGGTGCAATAGAGTACACGACACTGTTTTATATCCCATCAAAAGCTCCATTGGATTTATACAGAGTTGATTACCAAACAGGTATTAAACTCTATATTAACCGTGTTTTTATTACGGACGATGAAAAAGAGCTTATGCCAACCTATTTAAGATTTTTACGTGGTATTATTGACTCTAAAGATTTACCATTAAATGTATCTCGTGAGATTTTACAATCAAATGCAGTTATGAATAAAATCAGAAAGTCATCTGTTAAAAAAGTTCTTTCAGAACTGACTAAAATTGCCAAAAATGATGCTGAGAAATATGATGCATTTTATAAAGAGTTTGGTAATGTTCTAAAAGAGGGCTTATACAACGACTTTGACAACCGTGAAAAGATTTTAGAGCTTCTGAAGTTTAACACTCTAAACTCTGATGGCACAGTAATGATTGAAGATTTTGTTAAAAATGTAGATGCACAGAAAAAAGAGATTTATTACATAACTGGTAAAACTTCTTTATCTATGTTAAAAAGCTCTCCTTCATTAGAAAGATTTAAATCTAAAGGTATCGATGTTTTAGTTCTTAACGAAGAAGTAGACACTATTATTTTCCCAATGGTGACAGAATATAAAGAGTATAAGCTTATACCTGTAGCTGATGCAAAGTTTGAAGAGAGTGAAGAAGAGAAAAAAGAGGAAGAAGAAGTTGCAAAAACTTATGAAGGTTTAGCAAAAGAATTCAAGGATGCACTAGGTGATAGCGTAAAATCTGTAGAGACTACTTTTGACTTAACAGATTCTCCTGTCGCTATTAAAATTGATAAAGAAGACCCATCTTACATGATGGCACAAATGATGAAGCAAATGGGACAAGGTGGAGACACTCCTGAACCAGCTCCAATTTTACTAATCAACCCTAAACATGAATTATTGATGAAATTAAAAGATTCTGCTGATCAGAACCTTATTAACGATGCAGCGCATGTTTTATTAGACCAAGCAAAATTATTTGATGGTCAAGAATTAGCTGATACTCAGGATTTTATTGCACGATTAAATAGAATTATTTCTAAAGCATTATAAAACTTTATGTATGAGTGCAATAGTAGCACTCATACAATTCCTCCAACTACACATAACTTTTTTATCTTATCTATTATAAAAATATGTTATTTTGTTAAATGTTTAAAATATTGATAATATTTAGAAAATTTGGCTTTAAAAAAAAAGTATCAAATGTACAAGCTATTAAAGAGTCTTTAGA
>JAGXIA010000002.1 GCA_024635885.1 Helicobacteraceae bacterium
GTAGATGGTGGATATACGGCTCGATAATGAGCGTATTAACTAAATATCGTATAATGCTTATTTAGCAAAAAAGAGCAGTTAAAAACCTTTGGGTAGATTTTTAACTATTTATTTCAAATCTTAGACCACAGGGAGATTTTTATGGAAGATTCAGAAGATAGAAAATCACAATACAAAAAAAACAGTCTGACATTGGTTGGTGTAGTAGCTATGGGTACCGGTGTTATGATTGGAGCTGGAATTTTCGCATTGACCGGACAAATGGCTGAAATGACAGGGGTACTCTTCCCGCTGGCCTTTCTATCTGCCGCACTCATTGTTTCATTCAGTGCCTACTCCTATGTGAAAATGTCTAATGCCTACCCTTCGGCGGGTGGCATTGGCATGTACCTCCACAAAGCCTATGGAGACTCTCTGGCCACAGCATTTAATGCGCTTTTGATGTATTTTTCCATGGTTATTGCTCAAAGCTTTCTTGCTCGGACTTTTGGCTCATACACTATGCAGCTTTTTGATGCAGGCAATCATGAGATAATGGTTCCCGCATTAGGTGTTGGTCTGTTACTTGTCGCCTTCCTTATTAATTTGTCAGCTAATCGATTAATAGAAGATGTTGCGTCTTTTGTCGGTTTTGTGAAAATAGCCGGTATCATCATTTTTGGTGTCGTCGGTGTATGGGTTGCGGACAGTATCGCAGTTGATTTTACCCGTACAACACCTGATTCTACAGTCGGTGGATTTTTAGGTGCTACTGCATTGGGGATTCTTGCGTTCAAAGGGTTCACAACCATCACTAATAGCGGTTCTGAAATAAAAGACCCACATCGCAATGTAGGACGGGCTATTATGATTTCCATTGCCTTGTGTATAGTGATTTATACCTTGGTTGGATTTGCTGTGTCGAGTAACTTGTCAATAAGTAATATTATTGCCACTCAAGATTATTCTCTGGCTGCCGCTGCTGAACCTGCACTTGGTGATTATGGTCTTTGGTTTACAGTAATCCTGGCTATGTTGGCCACGTCTGGAGGCATTCTTGCAAGTATTTTCGCGGTATCGAGAATGCTCGCCATGCTCACCGAAATGAAACTGGTGCCCCACAGTCATTTTGGAATGCCGGGTAGCATTCAGAAGCATACACTTGTTTATACGGTAGTTTTCGCTGTATTATTGACAGCTTTTTTTGACCTCTCACGCATTGCCGCTCTGGGTATTATTTTCTACCTTATCATGGATATTGCAGTACATTGGGGAATATTGCGCTATTTGCGTAAAGATATTAATGCAAATATACTGATTCTTATCACGGCAATCCTGCTTGACTTATTGGCTCTTGGTGGATTTATTTGGGTTAAGGTCATATCTGATCCTCTAGTTATTAAAGTTGCCGTAATCATCATGCTAATCATAGCGATAGGCGAAGCCATATTTCTCAAATATTGGGGACCAAAAAACGATTCCAGTCAAACAAAGTAATTAGCAACTCTGTTTAACTTTGCTACTGAAAAATTGATGCTGACCTTATCCTCGTTGTCAGCACTTTTCAAGCATATAAAACAATCAAAAAAAGCGCTTTATTAGTAAACATTTGTTAAAATTCCATAAAATAATATTTAGGATTTTTAATGTTAAGATTTGCGCCTAGTCCAACTGGTGATATGCATATTGGCAACCTGAGAGTTGCCCTATTTAATTACATTGTTTCAAAACAAAAACAAGAAGATTTAATTGTCAGAATAGAAGACACTGATAAAGAAAGAAATATAGAGGGTAAAGACAAAGAAATACTTGGTATATTAGACTTATTCGGTATTGAATACTCTCAAGTGATTTACCAAAGTGAAAATTTTCGTTTTCATTCAGCAATGGCGATACAACTTATTCACGATAAAAAATCATTTAGTTGTTTCTGCTCTGCCGAGTGGCTAGAAAATAAAAGAGAAGAGTCCAAAGCAAACAAAAAAGCATACAGATATGATGATGCTTGTGCTAATCTCCCTGCAGAACTTGTAATAGATAACATGAACCCTTTTACTATTAGAATAGCAAAACCTACTAATGATATTACTATAAAAGATCATATTAAAGGTGATATAACTTTTAAACCTGATGAAGTTGACAGTTTTATAATACTTAGACAGGATAAAACACCTACCTATAATTTTGCTTGTGCAGTAGATGACATGCTGAGTGATATTTCAATAGTAATTCGTGGTGAAGACCATGTGAGCAACACTCCTAAGCAAGATCACATCAGAGCTTCTCTAAAGTATGATAAAAAGATAGAATATGCTCATCTTCCAATAATTTTAAACGATGATGGAAAGAAAATGAGTAAGCGTGATGATGCCTCTAGTGTTAAATGGCTTTTAGAGGAAGGTTTTTTACCTTCGGCCATATCAAATTACTTGATATTAATAGGAAACAAAGCCCCTAAAGACATTTTCAGTCTTGATGAGGCTATAGAATGGTTTAAATTAGAAAACATATCAAAGTCCCCTGTTCGCTTTGATATAACTATGTTAAGATATATAAACAGTGAACATTTAAAACTGCTTGATCCTAAAGAGCTCTCACGATATGTTGGTTTTGCTGATGAAGAAATTGGAAAACTTGCAAAGATATATCTTGAAGAAGCCAGTACAACCAAAGAATTACGTAGCAAAATTGATTCAATTTTTGCTCCAAAAATAATTCCCCAAGAGTTTAAAGAACAATCAAGTATACTGCTTGCTGCGATTAAAAGTGCGCCCTACTTTGATGAATATGATGACTTTAAAAATTATATAATGAAAGAATCAGGACTTAAAGGTAAAAATTTTTTCAAACCACTTCGTCTGCTTCTTACTGGTGCAGAACATGGTCCAGATCTTGCTGAAATTTACAAATATTTAAAAAATTATATTGGGGAGATAGCTAAATGAGTGATTTAGGAATAGTGATTTTACAACTGGGTTCTCTTTTTACCGGGATTGTTAATGTTTATATATGGGTGGTTATTATTGCTGCATTGCTAAGTTTTGTAAATCCTGATCCTTACAATCCTATAGTTCAGTTTTTATATAGGGTTACCAACCCGGCCTACTCTTTTGTGAGAAGACTTATGAAAACCAACTTTAATGGTTTAGATTTGGCGCCTTTAGTCATCGTCATTGGTTTACAGGTTGTAGTAATTCTTTTAAGCTACATTTTTAATATGATTGCGAAGTTAGTATAAAAAATTTTATTATGCTAAAAATATTTTTTACTCTCTCTCTTGTCTTGGTCTGTGCAAATGCTGAGATAAGCATTCAAGAAATACAATCAAAACCTGCAAGCCGTGCCAAAGACTTCATGGTATGGCAATATTTGCAGCAAAACATAACTCCAAAGCAAGCAGATGCGGCATTTTACGAATTAGATGGAGTCGGTCACAAACTTTTTTATGCCTATGCTAAAAAAACAGATAAAGAAGAAATAAAAGAAACTGTTTCCTGTATGCAGCGAGATGATATATTGTCTATTGATGATAAAGACTGCTTAGCTTTGGCAATAAGTCCGTACAAAACTCTTAATATGACAAATAAACAAAGAGAAGATCTATCTAAAAAAATAGATTCCAAAAGTATGCAGGATCTATTGCGTATACAAAGTGAACCATTCAATCAAAAAGCTTACGAGTCTTACGATGCAAACACTATATTAACAATGTTTACTTCTACTACAGCTAGTTATCGTAGAAATAATTTAAATATTTATTTAGATAAAAAGTTTATGAATAACCTGACAAAGCACTGGAAAATATCATCTTTTATAAAAGTTATTGTGAATGATGATAAGCTCGATAAACTGCAAAAATCATTGTTAGTTCTTGATGGAAAGCAACTAAATTCTCAAAGTAATTTTTGGCTGGCACTCAATCAGTTAAATCACTCAGACAAAAAAAATGCGCTTAAACATTTAGAACTTACTCTTGTGAAATCTGCACAAAGAATAGATGTAGATAAAACTTATTTTTGGATGTATAAAGTCACAAATGATAAAAAATATTTAAATAAACTTCTTCTTAGCATGGATATAAATATATATACCCTGTATGCTCATGAAGTAATGAAGGAAGGTTTTGACAACTATTTTAGTAGTGTTGAAACAACTGGGGTTAAAGCAAAACAAGATATACAAGACCCTTTTGAATGGAATGAAATTCGTCATGAAATAAAATCAACACCAAAAGATGAGCTTATTGATTTGGCATCAACATATAAAAATAAAAAAATGTCTCCTGTTCAGGCCCTGATACTGGAAAAAGCATATAATTATAAAATGCATTCTTATATAATGCCTTATGATGATTACCTAAAAGATGTTTCAATTGATGAAAAAGCTTTAGTCTATGCAATAATGAAACAAGAGAGTCATTTAATACCTTCTGCTTTATCGCGTTCTTACGCTCTAGGATTAATGCAACTAATGCCCTTCCTTGTAGATTATATAAGCAAAAAAGAAGAAAAACCGCTTGAGAGTTATAAAGAGATGTTTATTCCTAAAAATAATATAAATTATGCTCTAAAACATTTAGATTGGATGAGAAAATCATTATATCACCCCCTTTTTATGGCTTATGCTTACAATGGTGGAATGGGTTTTTTTAAAAATTACTTATTAAAAGACAACTTTAACGATGGACCTTATGAACCATTTATAAGTATGGAACTTATGTCAAACAGTGAAAGCAGAGAGTATGGAAAAAAAGTGTTAGCTAATTACGTTATGTATAAAAAAATTATGGGTGAAGATATTTCTATTGTTCATCTTTTTGATACCTTAACTCAGCCGAAGAAGACTGACCGCTTTCGAGAACAAGGCTAAGTGTTTTGTCTTCTTCTTTTTCAAATGCTACCAGATAATAGTTACTCCAGCGATTTTTCATAGAAACTAGATGAGAAAACTGGTTGGCATGTGGAAGTTGTTTAATTTTTATAGGTAATTTAGAATTTAGCTTTAAAACTAAATCTATATCATCAAGTAAATTTGGATTATACATCTCTTTTTTATTTTTTAAATATAGCCAAATAAAGAAATATTCGTTTTGGTTAAATGACTTAGGATAAATTTCATTTAAATATATAGCTGACAACACTCCCTCTACTTTATTTCCTGAAATGATTTTGCTGGTTTGTAAGCTCGAAGCACTTAACTCTTGCTCTGAAGTCATATCAAATTTACTAAAAGCATTTTTTGTAGCACAGCCGCTCAGCATAAGTAAAATATTCACAGTAATAAAAAAAGATTTCATATGTACCCTTATTGATTTTGCAAAGAATTATATCTTATTAAACAACTCTTTAAAGAGTATTTAGTATAATCCACTAAATTTTAAACAAAGACATAAGTTGAATAAAAGATTAGCAGTTGCGTTTACCGGTCCATCAAATAGTGGAAAAACAACCATCATACTAAAAGTAGCTAGGAAACTTATCCATGAATATGGCAAAGAAGTAGCTATAATTAAGCATGATCCTAAAGACAAAGCCAGGTTTGATGTTGAAGGAAAAGACAGTTATAAATTTGCAGATACAGGCGCAGAAGTAATTGTTACCTCTCCTGAGAGAACTACCTATTTTTCCCAAAAGAACAGCGATCTGAACGAAATGATACGACTCTTTGACAAATTTGATATTTTACTTGTTGAAGGGTTAAAAAATTTGCCATTACCTCGTATTGCTATATTTAGAAATTCACTAGATAGTGATTATTTTCCTTATATGAATGCTTTATCAATAGATGAGAGTGTAATCGTAAATGATTATGAGATACCCAAGGATGTTGATATTTTAGATTTGAATGACCCGGATGAGATAATATCTTGGATTTTAAAAAATGCAAAGGAAGTTTAAAATGAAAGATATATTTTTAGAACCTATTCAACGAATAGCTAAGAGAATTAAAGATGCGATTGATACCAAGAACATGGGTTATTCAACGCAAGAAAATAGTTCTGGTGATACACAACTTCAGTTAGATATTAAATGTGATTTAATTGTTGAAGAAGAGTTATCTTTAATACCTTCTGTTCATACAATAGCAAGTGAAGAAAAAGAGCATGAAATGCTTATAAATAAAGATGGAAAATACTTTGTAGCTTATGACCCGCTTGATGGTTCTTCATTGATTGATGTGAATCTTAGTGTTGGTTCCATATTTGGTATTTATGAGGAAAAATGGGGCGCAAGAAACATGATAGCTGCATGTTATGTAGTTTATGGTCCTAGAGTTGAGATTGTTTTTTCTCAAACTAAAACAAAACTTTACCTGCTTCAAGATAATGAATTTGAATTTATTAGAGAGATCCGCATGGATTTAAAAGGAAATTTAAATGCTCCTGGTGGCACTCAGATGAACTGGCCCCCATTTCATAAAGAAATGGTAGATAGTTTTTTCAAAGAAGGATACCGTCTGAGATACTCTGGTGGAATGGTTCCTGATTTACACCAGATTCTAATTAAAGGCGGCGGATTGTTCAGTTACCCTAATACAGAAGACAGACCAGAGGGTAAGCTACGTAAATTGTTTGAGGTCTATCCTTTTGCATTTATTTACAGAGTGTCTGGTGGTGATGCAGATGATGGAATACATGATGACATGATGACACTTGACCATGATCATATACACGGAACATCACAATGTTTCTTTGGCTCTAAGCATGAGATTGCTGTAGTCAGAGAAGTTTATAGAAAGAATCGTTGATACTAAGATGGATAAATTTGAACTTCATTTGGATGAGATGATTATAAAGGTACAGAAGTGTCAAGAAGAAAAGACTCTCAAGAGTTGTAGCGATTGTGAGCACTATTTTACCTGTGAGTTGCGAGCTGATTATGTCAAATCAGTTTATAACAGCATGTCTAAAGGTGAAACAGGCGGATTTGAATTCTAATTATTTTAAGCGCTTTGATATTTAAATAAGGAAAAAAATTGAGTAAATATATTACAACACCTATATACTATGTGAATGGCGAAGCCCACATAGGACATGCGTATACTACTTTTATTGCTGATACTATGAGCAGATATGAAAAATTAAAAGGTAACGATACATACTTTTTAACCGGAACTGATGAACATGGTCAAAAGATTGAAGAATCTGCACAAAAGAATGGAAAACCTACCCAAGAGTTTGCCAATGAAATCAGTGCTTCATTTAAGACTTTGTGGGATGAATTCGAGATAAGCTACGATAAGTTTATACGAACTACAGATGAAGATCACAAAAAAGGTGTGCAAAAAGCTTTTGAGGTTATGTATGCCAAAGGTGATATATATAAAGACTTTTACGAGGGTCATTATTGTGTCAGTTGTGAGACTTTTTTCCCCGAAACTCAACTTATAGACGGTGAATTTTGTCCTGATTGTGGTAGAGTTACAAGTATAATCAAAGAAGAAAGTTATTTTTTCAGACTTTCAAAATATGAAGATGCCCTGCTTAAACATTATGCTGATAATCCAGATTTTATTTTACCTCGTTCTCGTGCAAATGAAGTAATTAATTTTGTAAAAGGCGGACTTAGAGATTTGTCTGTTACGAGGACATCATTCACTTGGGGCGTTAAAATGCCTGAGTCTTTAAATGATGACAAGCATGTAATGTACGTTTGGCTTGATGCTCTTTTAAACTATATAACAGCACTTGGATATGGAAAAGATGATGCGGATATGCATTATTGGCCTGCCTCAACACAGTTTGTAGGTAAAGATATCCTGCGTTTTCATGCTATTTATTGGCCTGCATTTTTAATGAGCCTTGATCTACCTCTTCCTGAACATATTGGTGCTCACGGCTGGTGGACAAGAGATGGCGAAAAGATGTCTAAGTCAAAAGGCAATGTAATTTCACCTAAAGAAGTTGCAGATGCTTATGGTGTTGAGAATTTAAGGTACTTCATGCTGAGAGAAGTTCCATTCGGTCAAGACGGTGATTTTTCTCAAAGAGCCTTTATAGATAGAATCAACTCAGAACTAAGTAATGACCTAGGCAACCTGCTTAACCGTATTATAGGTATGAGTGGAAAATACAGTGACTATGAAATAGACAGTGTTGATGTAGAAAAGTTTCATAAAAAAGAGCTTGATGCAATGGATGAAGCTCTTGGAAATCTTGACGGTTTCATGGAAAATATGCAGACTCATCGATACCTAGAAGAACTTTGGAAACTATTTGCAATTGGAAATAAAGCTATTGAAGAGCATGCTCCATGGGTAAAGATGAAAGAAGATAAAAAGGATGAGGCACTTGCAACTGTTGCACTTGTTGCCAATATTTTGGCAAAAGCTTCGATAATGCTTCACCCTATTATGCCTAATACTACTAATACAATTGCAGATGCCCTTAACTTTGAAATAAATAATGAGAGCTATAAAGAGCTTGTTTTAGGTAAAAAACTATTAAAACTATTTAATATCAAGCTTGTTCCGCCACTTTTTCCTCGCGTTGAAGAACCATTGATGGCTGAAGCTCCTGCAGCAGAACCAAACAAGCCAAAAGAAGAAAAACTGGAACTTAAAGAAGAAGACAATCTCATAGAAATAGGTCAATTCTTTGAGACTTCTCTTAAAGTTGGCATTATAGTTGAAGCTGAAGAAGTTCCAAAAAGTAAGAAGCTTTTAAAACTTCAAGTTGATATAGGTGAAGATCAAAATAGACAAGTTGTAGCCGGAATAAAAGAGTTTTACTCTCCTGAATCTCTCTTAAATACACAAGTCTGTGTTGTTGCGAACTTAAAACCAGCCAAATTAATGGGAATGATGTCTGAGGGAATGCTTCTTGCTGCTAAGGACGAAGATGGTTTATGTTTAGTTAGACCAGAAAAACCTAAAAAAGCGGGCACACCTATTGGATGAGACTTGAAAATATCCTTGCACTTACTCATGGTAAACTTATTAATGAACCATTTGTAAATATTTTTGAAAATATTGTTTTTGACGCAAAAGCTGTAAAGAGAGGTGATCTCTTTATAGCTTTTGATGAAAGCACAATAGAAGATGCAGTATTCAATGGGGCATATGGTGTTGTTTTTGATAAACCAACCCAAATGAGTGATACTGAAATAGCATGGATAAAAGTTCAAAGTATTGAAGATGCACTGAGACGACTGCTTCGATTTCGATTAATAGAAAAAGAAGTTACAGTGTATGAGTCTAATGAGATTATTCTCAAGTTAGCACTGCAAGTAATTACAGAATCTAAGTTCATAGCACTTGAGGGTGATTTAAAAAAACTCTTTAAATCTCTTTGGCATGTGGAAAATGGATCAATAATACTATTCTGCCCTGCTCTTGTTGATAAAAGTATATTTACAGACATTAAAAATCTTCCTAAAATTGCGATAGAACCTATTGCTATAATGGAAAAAACCCTTTTTGAAACCTCTTTCATATATGATAATATATTTTATGAAAGACAACTTATATCTCCTTTTTTTATACCATATCTTGAAGAACTACTGCATTTATATAAGAGTTTAAAAGTAAATTACAGACTGAGAAAATTCACCCCAATAGAACATTTTGAAGCAGTATTCACAAACAAGAACTTTGAATTAAAAGAGTTTGGGGCGAGTGATAAAGTTTTAATTTTCGAAAAAAACACTGATTTAATTGACTCAGAGATAACCTTTTTACAAAAACATGCCAACTGGGCTAAAATAATTTACATTATTCCACATGCCAGCGAATGTGAAAAAAATGAAAATATATTTAAATACCAAAATGATAAAGATATTCTCACCATATTGAAAAATAATAGTTTTCATTTTGCACTCATTGTTGGTGTAGATAAATCTATACTCTCTAAACCACTGACAAATCAAACCCAACTCACCTTAGACTTTTAAGGATTAAAAAATGAACCGCAGAGATTTTATAGCAACCACAACAACTGCTTCTTTAGCACTCGCTTTAAATGGATGTAACGAAAGTAACCGCCAAGCAATTGATTACTCGAAGCATCCGCAAAAAAAAGATAATGAGACAAAAAGAGTAAATATAAATAAAAATAAAAAAACTGTCATAAAACTTGCAACAAGCTGGCCTGCACACTTCCCTATTATGGGCACAAATGTAGAAAAGTTTGCTCAGAGAGTTAAAGATGTCAGTGGCGGCTCACTGGAGATAAAACTTTATCCAAAAAATACTTTAGTGCCTGCACTTGCCGTATTTGATGCATGTTCCAGTGGTCAGATAGATGCTTTTCATTCGGGTCCTTATTACTGGAAAGGTAAAAATAGCGCTTTTTCTCTCTATAGTGGTTTTCCTTTTGGTCTTACAGCTGAAGAGATTAATTCCTGGATGCTTTTTGGAGGAGGAATGGAATTATGGAGAGAACAATATGCAAAATACAATCTTCATCCTTTTGTTGGCGGAAATACAAATATTCAAATGGGCGGATGGTTTAGAAAACCTATAGAATCCTTAGCAGATATGCAAGGTCTCAAAATGCGTATTCCAGGTCTTGGCGGTGAAGTATTTGCAAAAATGGGAGTCAACCCTATACTTTTACCTGCTGGTGAAATATATACATCACTCGAGCGCGGAGTTATTGATGCAACAGAATGGGTAGGACCGGCTCTTGATATTAAAATGGGATTTTATAAAGTTGCTCCTTATTATTACTCCGGGTGGCATGAACCAGGATCTATCTTAGAACTCACCTTTAATAAACACTCATTTCAAAAGTTAGCTTACGAGCACCAATCAATCATAGAAGTTGCCTCAAGTGAACTAAATTCCAATATGACATACGAATTTCATCACGAAAACATAAAAGCTCTACAAGAATTAAAAAAGCTGAATGTTACACTTCTTCAATTTCCAAAAGATGTTACAGCTGAAGGTAAAAGAGCTTTAAGCGAAGTAATAAAAGAACAAAGCAGTGAAAATGATGATTTCAAAAGAGTTTACGCTTCTATTGAAAAACACTTAAGCTTATCAAAAGAGTGGAGTGACACAAGTCTAAGGTACTTTCTAAATGAAAGATAACTATTTGCAATAACTAAGTATAATCCCACTTATACTAAAATAAAGAGTTTCTATTTGATTAAAACAATACTTATCACTGCCTTGCTCCACACAATCCTTTTTGCTTCCTTTACTGGAGTAGTTGTCGATAAAAAGACTCTTAAACCAATCAATAATGTTACTATCAGTGACTCAATATATAGCGTAAAAAGTGATTCTAACGGAACATTTAAAATAGACAGCAAAGAAGACAGTTATCATATAAAAGCTTGTGGATACAGGCCATTTAAAATAAAAAGAGATAGCAATGAGACCATATTTAAACTAGACCCCATAAATGTACAGGCTCTTTATTTAACTTTTTGGGGCGCTAGTAATAATTCAAAAACATTTGCACGCATTTTAAAAATTATTGATGAGACTAAAGTAAATGCCATTGTCGTTGATGTTAAAAATGAATATGGATCAACTTCATTCAAAACCTCCTTCTCTCAAGCCAATAGTTATGGGGCTGACAATGATAGAACAAACCGAAATATTGAAAAATTTATAGACTTACTGAAATCAAAAAATATTTATACTATTGCCAGAATAGTTACATTTAAAGATGAATTGCAAGCTCTTAATAATCCGGACTATGCAATCAAAAAATCAAATGGAGAAATTTGGAGAAATCACGATAACATGGCTTGGGTTGATCCATTCGACAAAAGAGCTCATGAGTACACTATAGCCATAGCTGAAGAAGCAGCAAAAGCTGGATTTGATGAAATAAATTTTGACTATATTCGTTTCCCAGCAAAATCTGGACTAAAATTTTCTAAAAAAAATACACAAGAAAATCGTGTAAAAGCTATTGATGAATTTTTAGCTACCGCACAAAAGAGACTTAGAAAATATGGTGTTTTTATCTCTGTTGATACGTTTGGAAATGTTTGCTGGAGTAAAGGTGATAATAATATAGGTCAGACAATTTCCTCTCTAGCCACCCACGCTGACTACATTTCTCCTATGCTTTACCCATCAGGATTTGCAAGTGGATCATTTTATTTTGAATACCCGTCTGAACATCCACATGCCGTAATATATAGAAGTATAAAAAATATAAAAGACAGGATTGACTCTTCAAGAGTGAGACCTTGGCTGCAATACTTTAAAGACTATGCCCACAAGAAAAGAGAGTATGAAAAATTTGAGGTCAATGAGCAGATAAGAGCTGCCGATGATGTAAATACAAGTGGCTGGATGATGTGGTCACCATCGAGTAAATACAATTTGGATTATTTTAAATAATTACACTTTATTATAATTACATTCCCGGTATTCTTGGGAGTTTTCCTAATTTTGAATTTTTACAGTAAACACCCCAAGCTTTTTTAAGCCAATGCCCTACAATGGGCATTGGTATCATGAAAGCTTTTTTTTCGTCTCTGTAGATTAAACTAGCTCCATTGCCGCTATCCATCATACATAATATATTCAGATGCTTATGGTAACCTTCAAAAGATATGCCATCATGGTCTTTTTCTTTAATGTTATGCGCTACATTTTTAGCCATCACTTCTGCAATATGCCCTTGTTTTGCTCTCCATTCATACCCTTGCAAAGCCGCTATGTCACCTATGGCATAAATATTATGAGGTCTGCTCATCTCTTCACCATCACAAAAAGTATTTGTGTCTGAACATACATTACAATGGTCATCTATTTTTACAAAGCCGGCCTCATTTTGAGGAAGGTCAGAGTTTTGTATTACCTCATGACCATTCCCCGCAGGAATAAACATAGTAAAGTCAGATTCTAATTTAGTATCATCTTCAAATACGATTCCATCTTCTTCAAATTTTTTGATTTTTTTACCAAAGTGTCGTTTTATGTTTAGCCTTGAGAAATATTTGTCCATCATTTGTAAAGCCTGAGGACCCATTCTCTTGCCAGGTTCAGCCATTGGAGCAAAAAAAGTCAACTCGTAATTATCTCTAATACCTTTTTTCTTTAATAGATTATGAACATTAAATAGCAGTTCAAAGCCTGGTCCGCCTCGAACAGCAGAAGAGTCTTTTGGATTGCCTCCAAAACCAAAGCAAATTTTACCACTACCTTTGGCTATGATTACATCCAATTTATCTCTAATGAGTAAAGAGTTCTCTGGATTTCCGCAGATAGAAAGAGTATGTTCTATGCCTTTGTGTTTCATTTTTGAAGCGCCCATTGCCAAGACTAAATGCTTATAATTATCAATACGAAGACCACTTTTAAGTTCAACAACACCGTTTTTTGCTGATATATTATTTACTTCATCTATTATTAGACTAAATCCATGAACATCTTTTAATGCATTCATATCTACGCATATATCTTCAAATGATTTTTCCCTTGTTGGAATCCAGATTGAAGTTGGGTAGATATAAAAATAATCTCTATTTGTGACTAAAGTAACGTCATAATTATATTTTCTGAGATAAATAGCAGCTTCGAGACCAGCGAATCCACCGCCTAAAATAAGTACTTTTTTCATTTTGATACCTTTATATAAGTCTAACTAATTAATAAAAAAAGTATACATTATAATATCTAACGATATCATTAAAGTATAAAGAGATATTAATCGTCATATATATTTATATTTTTGAATTTTTTTCGTATATGCTTGGCATGTGGAATATAGTTTTGGACTAAAGAATGAAAGCTTTTTGAGTGATTCATATGTACTATATGCGCAAGTTCATGCACCACTACATAGTCAATAAACTCATGTGCAACTTTTATAAGTGCCGTATTAAACGTTATAACTCTCTTTGAACTGCAACTGCCCCATCTGCTTTTCATTTTTCTAAACTTTATCTCTTGATATTCAAGTCCCATTAATTTTGAAAAATATTCAACCCTTGGAATTATATGTATTTTAGAATGCTCTTTATAAAATGTGTCGTAACATTTCAATATATTGGCTTTACTGTCCACTCTGATTTTTTGAAGCAGTTCTCTTAATTTTTTTGCTTCATCTACATCAATACTATATATTTCACCGAAGAGTAAAACTTCATCTTCAAGGTTCACTGTTTTTACTCTGTTTTGTATGGTTTTACTCAGTTGCGTTCTTATCCAAGCTTCTTTTTCTTCAAGTAAATTTATTATATATCTTTGAGATACTTTTGGTGTTTTTAAAATTATCTTGGCATCTAATGATTCTGATTTAGATGGTTTTACGCTTATGTAGCTATGCTTCAAGCTTGTTTTACATATATGCTCAATGTTTAAATCTTTGAAACTTATTTCATTCATATATTACAGGATCTACTTCACCAGCTAATTTGAAACCATTAAGTCTAAGTCTGCAACTATCACAAACGCCACAGGCTCTTTGCTCGTTTTTATAGCAACTCCAAGTCAGTTTTAAAGGAACCTCTAATTCTAATGCTTTTGTGACTATTTGAGATTTCTGCAGATGGACTAATGGCATTTTTATCTCTATGTTTGTTTCATCTTTTGTACCAAGGTTTATACTTTCTTGCATACTTTTTATGTAGAATTCTCTACAGTCAGGGTATCCACTGCTGTCTTCTTCGACAACACCGATGGCAATCACCTGAGCACTCTCTTTCTCTGCGATTGCCGCAGCCATGCTTAAAAATATTCCATTTCTAAAAGGTACATAAGTAATAGGCACGCCCTCTTCTATTCCCCCAGTTGGCACTTCTATGCTTTTATCTGTTAGGGCTGAGGCACCGAGTTGTTTGAAAAAATCTAAATCCAAGACATATTTGTTACTTACGTCTAAATCATCACATATTTTATAAAAACATTCTAACTCTTTAGTTTGCGTTCTTTGGTCGTAGTTAAAATGCACAGCAACTATTTCGTAACCCTCTTTTTTCATCATATAAGCACTAAGAGTTGAGTCCATCCCGCCACTCATAACACACACTGCTTTTTTATTATTTGTATCTAACTTCATAAATATATTTTATCATAAATTACACAAAGTACCTTAATATGATTTTTAATAGTAATTAAACAATAAAAGTAATATAATGTAGGCATATAGATTAAAAGGAGACTTTATGGATGTTTCATCAACAACAAGTGCTACACAAAGTTCAACGCCAACAGGTCCTGCGGACTCTATGAAAAAAGCTATGGAAGTTCAAGAACAAGCTGTTACGAAGATACTTGAGAGTGCTAATGAGCAGTCAAAACAAGTTACCGCCCAAAAAACAGGTATGGGTGGCGGAATAAATCTTACTGCCTAGTATTTTTTACAATAAAAAATCATATACATTTTTTTGTATATGATTTACAAAATATAAGCCTCATTAGATATAATCTCACTCATGATTGAACTAGACAACAGAACTTCACTCGAAGTCAATGAAAATTATTTAAACACTATATTATCAACATTTACCGATAAAGAGATTGAACTCATAATTACTTCTAACGAAGAGATAAAAGAGATGAACAAAGAGTATAGAAATATAGATAAAGGTACTGATGTACTTAGTTTTCCTTATGAGGATATGCCTATGGCTCCACTTGGAAGTATAGTTATTTCATCTTGGCATGTCCAAACAATAGCTAAAGAGCTAGGTCATACAACCGATGACGAACTTGCCCTACTCTTTATTCATGGAATGCTTCATATTCTTGGGTTTGACCATGAACTTGATAATGGTGAAATGAGAGAAGAAGAACTTAAACTCATAAAAAAATTCAATCTACCGGATAGTTTAATAATCAGGACAGAGTGCTAAAACTTACCTGTAAAAACTCTCACTTCAAAGGCTCTTTGGCTAGATTATTATGTTATACTTAATACTAAAAAATGCATCTCAAATTTGGAACTATATATGAAAAAAAGTGATACAAATAGAGTCTCTAAAGAGCAGTTTAAATATCTTAAATTACTATCAAAAGACTACCCAAACCGTAACACTGCATCTACTAGAATAATAAATTTACAAGCTATCCTCAACCTTCCAAAAGGCACAGAGCATTTCTTGTCGGACATCCACGGAGAACATGAGCCTTTCTTTCATGTACTGAAAAACGGTTCTGGAGTTATCAAAAACAAAATAGAGTTAATCTTTGAGAAGGAGTTGACTTCTACACAGATGAAGGAGTTGGCTACCTTAGTATATTACCCTGTGGAAATTATTGATAGACGATTAGACAGAGGGGATATTAGTGAATTTTACGAGATAAATCTCTACCGTTTAATACGATTAACTAAAGTAGTCACGGCAAAATATACAAGAATGCAAATTAGAAAAGCTCTTCCAGAAGAGTTTGCCTTTATCATAGAAGAGCTATTACATGATTATAATCAGACAAGTAACAGCTATTATAGTGAAATAATTAAGACCGTTATAGAGTTAGATAGAGCAGCTAAATTTATTGTCGCATTAGCAGAGGTAATTCAACGATTTGCTGTGGCACATCTACATATTATCGGTGATATATATGATAGAGGAAGTGGCGCACATATTATCATGGAC
>JAGXIA010000033.1 GCA_024635885.1 Helicobacteraceae bacterium
CTAAGCCGACAGATTTTGTAGGCTTAAGCGGATTTGGTTTAGAAGTTAATGAAGTTATTGATATCTAAATATATACTACTCTTTGTAGTGCTTTTTAGCTCTATTTTGGAGTCAAGCACAACTACTAGAACTCAGATTATTATGGGTACGTATATCACGATATCTGTGCAAGAACAAGATAAGAAATTTATTCAAGATGCTTTTGATATATTTAACGATATAGACAGAAGCATCTCTTCATATAACCAAGCATCACCAATATATAAACTAAATAAAGAAAAAACAGCATTTATAAATAACTATGCTTATGAGGCTTTACTCTTAAGTGAAAATTATTATGAAAAAACTGATGGATACTTTGATATTACAATTGGTTCAATTACAAAAGATTTATATAGATTTGGAGAGAAGCAAAGAATTCCACATGCCAAGGAACTTGAAAATGCATCTGTAAATTTTAAAGGTTTAGTTTTTACAGAGCATAAAGCTTCACTCGAGGAAAAGATAAAAGTAGATTTAGGTGGAATGGGAAAGGGATTTGCTGTAGACAAGGTAAGTGATTTTTTTAAAACAAAGAATGTGCAAAATGCTGTCATAGCTGCAAGTGGTGATATAAGATGTTTCAATACTTGTCCTATTGATATACAAAATCCTTATGAAGAGGGCGTTTTACTCTCATTTAGAACAATAAAAAAAGATACAGGAGTTACTACAAGCGGGAATTATAACCGTTATGTAGAATCTACAAAAAACAACCACCTCATAAATCCAAAGTCAAAACTATCCCAAGAAAAATTTATCTCTATCACTCTAATATCCAATTTACCAAGCAGTGACCTTGACGCTTATGCAACTGCTGCAAGTGTTATGCCGATAAAAAAAGCATATGAATTTTTGAATGAATTAAATCTTGCTTATGTGATTTTGCAAAGTGATGGAGAGTTAAGAATGAGTGATAATCTTAGCTCTTTTGTTGAGTTAATTTAATAGTGTATGGTCAATTAAAATTTTTAAACCAATTCCAATAAGAACTATGCCACCCAGCTTTTCAGCTTTATTTTCTAAATATCCGCCGCCTCTTGAGCCGATAAAAACTCCAATATAGCTGAATATAAAAGTAGCTACTCCGATAATTATCATGGATAGATATGGATTTAGCTTCAGTAAATTAAGAGTAAAACCTGCTGCCATTGCATCTATACTTGTAGCTATTGCTAATATTAACAGTACTTTGTTTGTAATGATTGCAATCTCATCTTCCGTATTCTCACCAAAACTCTCATAAAGCATTTTTGCGCCTATAATAGTGAGTAAAACAAAGGCAACCCAGTGGTCAACAGACTCTATGATATTTCCAATGCCAAGACTTGCAAAATACCCAAAAAGCGGCATCAGAGCCTGAAATAAACCAAAAAATAGAGCGGCTTTAAGGGCTAAAGTTTTATCAAAATATTTATTTTTAACACCAAGACCGATAGAAACGGCAAATGCATCCATACTAAGAGCAAAAGAGAGTAGCAAGACTTCTAACATGATTTAAAATCCTATCTAAATTTTATTTGTGCAATACTATCAAAAAGTAGATATAAAACAATCGGGATGAGACCAATATAGATAAAAAAGGAGAGTATCTTCAAGTAAATAAATATTTCAGAGATATTGATAATAAGAAAAGGACTGAATATCTCAAAAAACTGAGCAGTCAAGATAGTGTAGAGTATTACTTTTACAAAGACTCTGTTCCTAAATTTGGTGAAGATTAAAAAGTGTAAAACGACCATGGATAAAAGTGCAAAACCGAAGATATGAGGCAGGGCGAGTTTTAATATACCACTGTTTGATTTAGCAACCGTAAATATCTCTTTATCGCCCATATAGTAACTCAAAGCTCTCTGCGCTTCAAAACCTATTTTTAACTCAAAAATCATATATCCGCTGACTAATAAGAGCAGTGTAAAAAGGGAGAGATAAAGAATTGAGATTTTATATGCTTTATGCATAATATAGCTTTTTAAGAGAATAAAGTGAACTAAAGAGTGCTAAAATATGCCAAGTGAAAAAAGTTACAACATAAATATTTATAAAATTAGAACTGAAATAATAGGAAAACACTAAGCTGATGAGTGATGTAATTGCACTAAGCATAATTATATTGACTACAACTATGGCACTTCTTGAAGCCTGACTAAGGCGAATATAGACAGTACTTAAAGTAAAAACAATCATCATTATAAAAAAGATTTCCACATGCCAAAACTCTAGAAATGATGCTTCGTTGATTGGATTTAAAAATTCTTCTTCATTTCCAAAAAGGCTAAGATGTATGGCATGTGGAAATAACCCAAAACTATTATATTTTACAAAAAAATCTGAGAGAATATAGAGTAGGGTAAAGAAGAATAAGCCCGACAAAATCGGCTTCATCATAGTGTCTTGATTTAAATCTTTAATAATAGTAAATTTCATTATTTCTCTTTCAATATCTCATTAAAAAAAGCAAAGGCGACTCTAGAACTGTCGGTTATGCTTCTTGCACTTAGTGTAGCACCTGTGATTGTTGGAATCTCTTTTGAGAGTCTAAGCATCTTTGTAGTTGGAATATCTTGAAATTGTGAGTTCCATGTTGCTGATGGTATATACTCTAGTGGTTCATTAAAAGCTATAATCTCTATGCCTTTTAAAACAGCATCTGTAGTGATAAAATATAAAACTACAGCATTTTTAGAACGAACTTTGTTATTCACCAGTATTGCGTATCCAAGTATCTTGTCAGCCTTTGTAGCCTTATAGTATCTAAATATATTTGTATCTAACTTTACCTGTGCATCTTGCTCTATTTTAGAAGCTTGAGCTTTTGAGAGGAGGATGTTTGTTTTACTAACTTCACTATCAAGCCCATAAACAGTTCTCATTGCATCAATTGGAGATATTAGAATTTGAGCATTTAGAATGCTTGTTAAAAGGAGAAAAATAAGTATAAAAATTTGTTTCATAATTGTACGCTCTCTTAATTTTTTTGTTGATGATATATAATAATAGTCATTTTATCAAAAAATCTACTAAATAAATGCTTGGGCTAAAATAGCCCTAAGCAAAAATAGGAGAATAAATATTTTTTAGAAGATGAAGCCCATAGAAAGACTAAGAATATTTGTTTCATCTGTAATTGAAGATTTAGAATTGTCTTTAACCATTGCATAATCAGCTTTAAGTACAACTTGCTCATGTGGAAAGTAGTTAATCCCTACTGTTATTGTATCTATAGACTCCACAGAACCACCACCAGCTAGCTCAGCTTGAGCAGCGACACTCTCATACTGAACAAAAACAGGCATTTTATTTTTAGACTGTGTTAATGAGAGTACATCATACCCTAGATTAATAAAACCACCTTGAGCTTTTTCAGGTTCGCCAATTGGGGCATTGTTACGGTTAGTTTGAGTTAAAACTCCATAAGCTCTAAAAGCGTCAAAATTATAATCAATATGAATATCAACCATAGTTAAGTCTGAATCTACATAACTAGAAGCACCAGCAAGTAAGCCATTGATACCCGTATAGTCAAGTCTGCCAACAACAGCTAGTCCTATCTTTTCTGTTTTATTATTATCTGTACCATCATCAATTCTAAACGATCCAATACGACTATCTCTTAACCAATTATTACCTTGTCCAGCCCCTCTTTCTAATTGTAAGGCAGAAAAAGCAGCAATTTTATATGATAAATCATCTGTTATATCTCCGTATGCCATGAAACCATTTTCATGCCAAGTAGATGGAATTAGTTGTTTAGATGTATTTGGTCTTTGAACTGTGGTAAATAATGTTGGCTCATGTCTCTGATTTATTAAGCCCATTGGCATTAACATATTACCAACTCTCAAATTCACGTTTTTATTAAAAAGAAAATCAAGATACATAAATTCAATAATTACATATCCATCGCCAGTAGCTCCCTCTTTAACTCCACCATGCTCAAATTCTAATTCGGTATTTAAAATTATATTATCACTAAATTTATAACCAAAATATGGGATAAATCTATATACATCGATATTATCCGTATCTCTCTTTGTTGAATCTTCTCTTGAAGTACTGGCATAATACATCTCACCGTAACCGCCAATAGAAAGAGGTGATTTTGAATAGTAAACTTTTGAAGCTGCTGCTCCCAGTCCACTATGAGACTTTGTTACATCAACTGTTGTGTAGTTGAAACCAGTTTTTAAATCACTTGTTTCATCTATAAGTATTTGAGTGATTTCACGAAGTTCTTTTACCTCTTGTTTTAGCTCTGCCATTTCTGTTGCATCATCTGCATACATAGAACTTGAGAGCGCCAGTGTTGTAATTAAAGCTAAAGATAGTTTTGAAGTTTTCATATTATTTCCTTTTATATGATAATGATATATATTATCAAAATCAACTGATTTGGAGAATTGTACACTAAAAAAATATCTTTGTCAATAATATCAATAATTATTATCAATTGAAGAGTTTAAATTATTTTCTTGATTAATTTATCGTATTAAAATTAGCTATAATACGACAAAAAAGTAGAAGAGTTTATGAGAGAAATTTTTAAAAAAACAGTAGACGGTAGTTTAGTAAATATTGAAATTGATGTTGATGCAGATGAGTTTAAAAGCGGCAGACCTTGGTTATTTAGCGTCTTTGTTAAATATGAAGGTTTAGATGAAACAAAAGATGGGTATGAAGATTTTTTAGAGACTAAAGAGTCCCTTATTATTGCACTCGAACACACAAATAAAGCAAACTATGTCGGTAGCAGAATTATAGACGGTTGGAGTGAATTTTATTTTCACTGTGAAGATTCTAAAGACCTTAATTCTATAGTCGCCAAAATATTGTCATCTACAGGTTATGTATATGAGAGTAACGTTGTAAGAGATACAAAATGGAACTTTTATGAGACACAGCTTTTTCCTAGTGAATTGGAACTTCACCATATTCAAAGTGCAAAAATAATTTTTCTTCTTGAAGAAGAGGAAGATGATTTAAGTGTTGAGAGAGAAGTAGAACATTATGCAGTGTTTGATACTGCGACTCAAAAAGATAGATTTGTAGAACATGCAAAAGAACTTGGGTTTGCTTTTAAAGACGATATTGCTACTGATGAGTATGAACATGGAGTTGCTTTGGTTAAAATCCACATGCCAAGAGAAGAAGAAGTGAAAAAAGTTGTTGAAGAGCTTTTTCCTGAGATAAAAAAAGAGCATGGATATTATGAGGGCTGGAGCACGACTTTAGTGAGTGAAGAAGAAGAAAATATTTAGTTATGAATAAAATATTTGCCATTACGGGTGTAATTAATTATGCTTTAGTTGTTTTTTTGAATGCTTTTACAGACTTAGGTCATAAGATAATTATTCAAAACACAATTTTTAAAGTCTACGATGGCGATATTCAAATTATTTTAACAGCTATTATAAACGCTCTTATTCTTTTACCTTTCATAATAATGTTTTCTCCATCTGGCTTTTTAGCAGATAGATTTCCAAAAAACAAAATTATGGAACATTCAGCACTTTTTGCTGTTTTCATCACTCTTGGCATAACTTATTCTTACTATCAAGGTTGGTTCTACGTAGCCTTTCTTATGACCTTTTTACTTGCTCTTCAAAGTGCCATTTATGGACCTGCAAAATATGGCTATATAAAAGAGTTAGTAGGAATTAAATACATTACAACTGGTAACGGAGTTGTTCAAGCAACAACGACAGTTGCTATTCTCGGCGGCATTATTTTTTATACAGTTCTGTTTGAGGGTATGTTTTATGATGCATTAACTACTAAAGAAGATATTTTAAAAGTAATAGCGCCTCTTGGATGGCTTTTAGTAATAAGTTCGCTCATAGAGTGGTTTTTGGCTTCAAAACTTCCAAATAAAATGCTTGAAGTAAGTGAGAAGCATTTTAGACTTAAAAGGTATCTAAAAGGTGCTTATTTACGAAAAAACCTGAAAATTATTACTAGAAAAAAAGAGATATACGAAGCCATAATAGCTTTAGCTCTTTTTTGGTCCATTTCTCAAGTCGTTTTAGCAGTTTTTGGTGAGTACGCAAAGAGTGAGCTGGGAGTAAGGAACACTATTTTTGTTCAAGGTGTAATGGCTTTGGCAGGAATAGGAATAGTAATAGGTTCGATTATGGCTGCTAACTTCTCAAAGTATTATATAAATACCGGTTTGGTTGCTGTTGGCTCTATAAGTATAACTATCCTTGTCTTTTTAATCCCTTTTGTAACATCGATGGCTGTTATGGCTTTAATATTTACACTCTTTGGAATTGCAGCCGGATTGTTAATGGTTCCATTGAATGCGCATATACAGTTTTTGGCGTCAAGAGTACATTTAGGAACAATCATAGCCGGAAGTAATTTTATTCAAAATATTTTCATGTTTCTGTTTTTAGTTTTAACAACTCTGTTCGCATACTTTGGGATGAATTCAGTTTTTCTGTTTTATTTAATGGGTTTTGTCGGTTTATATTTAAGTATTATGGTCTTTAGAAGATATTTAGTTATGACATTTTGGGCGATTATGGAACTTATTTCTAAAACTCGTCATACATATAATTATATTGGTTTAGAAAATATTCCACAGACAAAAGGTGTTCTTCTTTTAGGAAATCATGTTAGTTGGTTGGATTGGATTATTATTCAACTTCCAATGAAAAGACAGATAAATTTTTTAATGGATAAAGATATATACAATTGGCCGGTTTTTCACTCTCTTTTTAAGTTGGGCGAAGCTATCCCGGTATCTCCAAAAGCTTCTAAAGATGCTTTTAAAGAGGCACACAATAGACTTAACCACGGAAAAATGGTTGCTCTTTATCCTGAGGGTGGAATAAGTAAAGACGGAGAATTAGGCAAGTTTTACAAAGGCTATGAGCTGATTCCCCAAAATTATGATGGAGTGATTGTTCCATATTTTATTGATGGAGTCTTTGGTAGTATGTTCTCTAAACATAAGCCAAAAAACAAGAAAAATTTTTTTAAAAGAAGAAAAATAAATGTATACTTTGCACCTTCGGTTTCTAAAGATACAAATGCAGAAAAACTAAAAGAGATAATACAAGATTTAAAGGAAAAAAATGAAATTAAATAAGCCAAAACATAATCTTTTTAAAAATAGCATGTACGCAGTAGAAGGTTTCATAGATATTGTTAAAAATGAGACATCTTTTAAATGGCAGTTACTTATGTTATTTGTTATGGGCATAGTAGCTTGGAATTTACCTGTTAGCTTTGCACATTCAAGCATACTTTTTTTATCTTTATTTATACCTATTTTGGCAGAAGTGGCGAACAGTGCCATAGAGAGAGTTGTTGATTTGGTTACAAAAGAGTACCATATATTGGCAAAGCAGGCTAAAGATGTCGGTGCGACGATGGTTTTACTTAGTTTAGTTGTGACAGCTTTGATTTGGACAGCTGTTTTGTTGGTTGCATTTGGTTTGGTTTAGACATTTAAAAACAATATAACAGTATAATATTACACTTAACATTTTGGAGAAAAATTTTGAAAACAACATTAATTATTGGTGC
>JAGXIA010000034.1 GCA_024635885.1 Helicobacteraceae bacterium
GATAGACAAAATAGCTCGAAAGAGTGAATCATCTACTATGGGCAGAGATGTCTCAGGTGAAGGTGTTCAACAAGGACTGCTTAAAATACTTGAGGGTGCTGATGTTTATGTTCCTGTCAAAGGAAGCCGCAAAAATTCCACAACCGAGACTGTACTTTTCGACACTTCACATGTACTGTTTGTCTGTGGTGGTGCCTTTGTAGGTTTAGTACCTGATGCCAACACGAAAAAGACAAACAGAGTCGGATTTGATTCGGTTGCAAAAGAGAAAAGTAAGGACTTTAAAGTTGACCAAAAAGCTCTTATTCATTATGGAATCATTCCTGAATTTATTGGTCGTATACCCGTTATTGCGCAGCTTCGCGAGCTTACACTTGACCAAATGGTACAAATCCTCCAAGAGCCTGACAATGCTCTTATCAAGCAGTTTCAAGCAATGTTTGATATGGATGGAATTAAACTTGACTTTGAAGCTAAAGCATTAAAAGAAATAGCCAGAGAAGCTGTTGAGAGAGGAGTTGGTGCACGTGGATTACGCGGAATTATTGAAGAGATAATGCTGCCTTTGCAATATTCATGCCCATCAGATGAAAATTTAGAGAGCTGTACAATTACAGAAGCTCTAGTAAAAGACCCGACTAAAAAACCTATATTAACTTATAAAAAACAGGAGCAAGAATAATGAGAGTATATCTGGATAATAATGCAACAACAAAAATAGACCCTTTGGTAAAAGTAAAAATGCAACCATTTTTTGAAGACTTATATGGCAATCCAAACTCTTTACATCAGTATGGAATGGATGTTCGCCCCGCGCTGAATGTTGCTTTGGGTGAGATGTATGATGCTCTTCGTGTACCTGATGCAGATGACATTTTAATAACTTCTTGTGCGACAGAGAGTAATAATGCTGTACTCAAGGGTATATTTTTCAAATATATTTTGAAAAATCCAGAAAAAAATCATATAGTAACGACATCTGTTGAGCACCCTTCTGTTCTTGACACACTTCTTTATTTAAGCGACTTCGGTGTTGATGTAACTTATGTTGATGTTGATGAAAATGGTGCGATATCTGCAGAAGCTATGAAAGCTGCCGTTACTGACAAAACTATACTTATCTCAATGATGTGGGCTAACAATGAAACCGGAATGATTTTCCCGGTTGAAGAAGTGAGTGCATTTGCTAAAGAAAAAGGTATTTTGTTTCATACAGATGCAGTCCAAGCCATAGGTAAACTTCCAATTGATCTTACAAAAACTAATGTGGATTACCTTACATTCTCTGCTCATAAATTCCATGGTCCTAAAGGTATCGGCGGGCTTTGTGTAAAAAAAGGGAAATCATTGCCAAACCTGCTTCATGGCGGGGAGCAAATGGGCGGTAAGCGTGCAGGAACTCTCAATGTAGCATACATCGTCGGTATGGGTCTGGCAATGAAACAGACTGTTAATCATGTCCAAATGATGAATACCTATGTTCGCAAACTTCGTGACAAACTTGAAGATGCAATTATGCAAATACCGGACACTATTGTTGTAGGGCCACGTGAAATGAGAACTCCAAACACTATTTTAATCTCTCTACGCGGTGTTGAGGGTGAATCTATGTTATGGGACTTGAACAAAGCCGGTATTGCGGCTTCAACAGGTTCGGCATGTGCATCTGAGTCACTTGAGGCCAATCCGGTTATGAGCGCAATAGGTGAAGACCCGGAACTGGCTCACACTGCGATGCGTCTAAGTCTTTCACGTTTTACAACTGAAGAAGAAGTTGACTACACAATTGATGTATTTACAAAAGCGGCTGAGCGTCTTCGTTCTATATCTTCAACCTATGCTTATACAAATGAAGTAGCATAAACTTAAGAATAAAATATACATTTACAAAAAAAAACATACCAAAAGGATATATATGTCAACACTTAAAGAGTTTATAGAAGAGAATAACTTGGCGTGGCAAGCAACATTCAATAATAAAACGGATAAATATGCTTATGGATACCGTGGTTCTCTTATAATCACGCCTGGTGCTGTATTGGCAGCTGACAAACAACTACCGCCTAAAGCTACAGCTACACAAGTGATTCTTGTAACAGATACGGATAAAATAGACTTTTTAGCATGTGAACTCTCAACTCTGAACTTTTTTGAGCCTTTCATTGAGCGTTATAAAGAAGTACTTTCTCCAGATGGTCTGTACATACTTTTTGTAACCGACTTGGATGGTGATGGAAAGTTTGAGTATGAAGGTTTTACTTTCAATGCATTTTCACTTGATGAAAGTTCAGTATGGAATGAGTTAGTTGATTATGCAGACCTATCAAAAGGCGACCTTAAAAAATTAACTCCAACAGAAAAAATAGACACAATCTATGAAGAAATTAAATCTTCTGCCCTACGACTCAAAGACAGAACTTACGATGAGATTAAAGAACTTCAAGGCTCTAACGGTAAAACTCTTTTCGGAGCGGTTTAGCCTCTTTTATCATTTACTCTATCCCTTAAGCTTCATAAAGCTTTTGTGGATAAATTGGTATTTTTATAATATTGGCTCAATCTTATAAAAATTTTAATTTTAGGGTTCCATCAATGAAAAGCAATGATTTACTAAAACTGACCAGTTATATGCCTGAGGTTACAAACTACAACTCTCAACTCAATTCACTTGCTGAACGATGGGATCTTTTAACACTTCTTGGGCAGATGTCAAATCTTGGAATGGATATGTCTGATACAAGAGAAGAATTTCAAAATCTGACTGAACAGCTTTTGTTAAAGCTGGGTGCTGAACGTCTTAAGAAACTCACCTCAGAAATGAATTCAAAAGCTCAAGTAGCTGTTGATATCGTCGTGCGCAACTTGTTTGAAAGAACAGCTGATATTGGTTTTTTAGCAACTGATGACGATATACGTGAATATCTTGAAATCATTCTCAGTAATGACAAAACAAGTGATGAATACAGACAGAAAAAAGCACTACACAAAAAAGCCTTAGTGCAAAGATTTAACGAATATATTGCAAAATACAGTGTCTATGACAATATTGTACTTTTTAGCACTTCAGGTGAAATACTTGTTCAACTTGACCAAAATAACAATAATACTAAATCAACTTGTAATTTTATTAATGAAGCACTTACTAGTAGCCAGGGCTATGTAGAATACTATGGTCATTGCGATATCAATCCATCAAAACAAAAAAGTCTTATTTATGCTTATAAAGTTACAAGAACAAATGACTCAGGCTCAGAAGTTTTAGGTGTGCTTGCACTGTTTTTCAAATTTGAAGATGAAATGAGTGGAATTTTTAACAATCTTTTAGAAGAAGATGATTGGATGAATATTTTGTTGCTAGACAGTTCTGCAAATGTTATCTCTTCCTCTGATCCGTCCCATATTCCACTTGGCACAACTTTGCAAAAAGTTATAAATGACGACTACAAAATAGTACGATTTGCAGGGCGTGAATATTTGGCAAAAACATGCAAAACAAATGGTTACCAAGATTTTTTTGGACTAGACTGGTTAGGGCATGTGATGATTCCATTGGAAAATGCCTTTTCTATAACTTCTAATACCGTTCTGCCTCAACTCAACAAAAATGTTTTAGATTCTGTTATGAACAACAGCAATCTATTTGGTCAAGAGCTTATTACTATTCCAAAAGAAGCAGAGAAGATACAAAAAGAACTCGACATTACTGTATGGAATGGAAATGTCAAAATTGCAAATTCAAAGGGCGGTGACAATTCTTTTAGTAAAGCTTTACTGATTGAAATTTCCAAAACAGGCTCAAAAACAAAAACTATTTTTGAAGACAGTATTGCAAATCTTAACAATACAGTTATAAGCTCTATTTTAAATGATGTCTCATTTTTAGCAAAACTTGCCATTGATATTATGGATAGAAATCTTTATGAACGTGCCAATGACTGCAGATGGTGGGCACTTACAACATTTTTCAGAAAATCATTAAAAAATCCACATGCCAAACATGAAGATATATCTAAAATTCTTGCTTATATAAATGATTTATACACAGTTTATACAAATTTGTTTGTTTATGATAAAGATGGCACTATTATCGCTGTTTCTAACCAGGAAGAAGGTCACATTATTGGCAGTAAACTAAGTGATAGCTGGGTTGCAGACACTCTTAATACGACTGACTCACAATCTTACTGTCTCAGCCCGTTTAGTAAATCATCTCTATACGCGAATCGCCACACTTATATTTACGGTGCAAGTATTACTGATATAAATGAAAACAATGAAGTACTCGGCGGTATCGGCGTAATATTTGATTCAGAACCTGAATTTTATGCAATGCTTTCAGACACCCTTCCAAAAGACAAAGAGAACGAAATTAAAGAGGGGTATTTTGCTCTCTTTTGTGATAGAGAAAAAACTATTGTATCTTCGACAAACAAAGAACTGAAAATTGGAGATACTCTTAGTATAAGTGATGATTTTTTCAACCTTAAATCCGGTGGAAGCCATGCAAATATCATCGAATATCAAAACAAATACTTTTCAGTGGGATCTTCACTTTCAAAAGGGTATCGCGAATATAAAATAGACGACAATTACTCAAATGATGTTATAGCTGTTGTCTTTGCCGAAATTGCAGATATTGATGTAAATAAATTAAAAGAAGATAACACAGTAAAATCTTATTCCTATTCAAAACCACAGAATGACGAGCCAACTACAGATATATCAACCTTCTTTTTGCAAAATATTATTTATGGTATAGAATCTAAGTCCATTGTCTCTTCGCTTAGCCATCAGCCGCTTACAAAGATTATAGGATGTAACGATTACTTTATTGGTGTTATAAGTCATATTGGAAAAACTATCGGAGTGGTTGCTCTGCACTCACTCATTACCGGTGAAAAATTTGTCTATGACCATGCCATCCATGATGTGATTCTTTTAGAGTTAGAGTATGAAGGCAAAGAAGTTAATTTAGGAGTTGCAATTGACCACATATATGACTCTCCGGAGATAGCTGATAAGGATATACAATACTATAAATCATCGATTTTAGGTAACGACACATTGACTAAAGCTGTTGTAAAACCTGAAAAAGATGTTCATAAAGAGGAGTTGCTCTCAATTTTGGATGTTCACGCGATTTATAAGAAAATGTCTGGGTTTACTACAAAATTTTAATCAAATATATAAGTAATTTATAAACTTTTATTCACTCAATTGCTTACGTATTTCTTCTTTAAAAGCCTTCATTTTCGGTCTTGTTATGAAGTCCATCGCAGCTTCTCTTCTTTTTTTAATATTTGCATATATACTAGCAGAGGGAGAAGAATTTGCCTGCTCTATCAAGTCAAAAACATCATCTTCAAAAAATTCACTTTTCTTATTTAGGTATTTATACAACAACATAAAAACAGATTTTTCATAGTCATCCATTTTACAACTGTTGTCACTGATTTTTAGAGCTACAGTAACCGCGCAATCACGGTTAAAAGAGTTTAATCTTTTTGCAATCGCAGCCATTGAATCAAGGTTATAATACATCAGCCAACTTCATTTAATTCTTCTGGTTCAACCTGAACTTCTTTGCCAACTCCACGCAACTCTAGTGGAATATCTGTTCTATATTTTTTCTCTTTAAACGCTGGAGATTTTACTACGCCCTCTTTAGTACCAAGTTTATAAACCTCAGCATTTAAAAAGTGAGCATCAAACTCTTTAGTAAATGGCATATCCCAACTAATACAGCCAATCGTTGGACAAATAGCGGCACATTGAGGATCTTCAAAATGATCAACACACTCAACACACTTCTCTGGATTTACATAGTAACGGTTCTCTCCGGTTGGGTTATCACTATCATCTACTATAGCGTTTACAGGGCAGTTTTGCAGACAAGCATCACAAGTTATACAAGTATCATCAATTATTACAGACATATATTTATCCTTTTATTTTTTTGATTAAAAGCTTAGGTGCATCAGTCATTATGCACTTCTTGCCTCGGCTTTATGGTAAATACGTAATAGCCAAGGGGCAGGAGCATCATTCAACATATCTTGCAACTTCATGATTGCTTCAACAATACTTTCACCCTCAGCTACACGAACCGGATGAACACCCCCAGCTTGAATCATTTTTGAAGCAGTTGGCCCAATTTGAGTGCAGTACATAATATCTGCCTCGGCAATTGTTCCAATTTTATAATCTAACTTCTCTTTCTCACCCTCAGGTTCTTCTGAAGAGTCAATCACGCTTAATAATTCAGAACTATCTTTACCCACAGAGTATAAATAAAAAGTTTTTGAGTGACCAAAATGTTGGTCAACTAATTCTCCAGTCGATGATGCGAAAGCGATATTCATACTAAGTTCCTATTTGTTAAGCTTTAACGTTTGCTTTGCTTTCACGTAAACTCATAGCTATATCTTCTATATATGGCTGAGCTTTCACAGAAGGAAGCATCATCCCTTTTTTCTTATGCTCACGTATTTGGTATGTACCTTTTTCATGTCCGGCAGCATAGTAGTCTTCAAAATCAACTATAAAAGGCATATCCCAAACGATAGAGCCTTCAGTTGGACATGCTTCAGCACAACGAGGCTCATCTGCATGACTCACACACTCTACACAACTCTCCGGTTTTACATAAAAACGCATAGTCTCATACGGATTTTTTTCACTTTCATCGCTTAATATTGCCGCTACCGGGCACTCTTGTGCACAAGCATCACAATTAATACACTCTTCAGTTATATATACAGCCATTTTATTCTCCTTGATGTTTAAATCTTAATTTGCATCTTTTGTTCTAGATTTAATATAACTATACTCATCATTCAAGATTGGTATAAGAATAGGTTCTAAATTAATATCAATTCCACGCAGTAGCATCGTAGCTTCACACCCCTCTTGCAGTTCAAGAATGTCATAAGCTCTAGAAGTAATAAGAGAGATTATATTGCCCATTTTTGATTCAAGTGTTAGTTCGCATAAAGAATCATTTCTGCGCACCTCTCTCAGCTTTACAGGAAAGCAGTTTTCTATAGATACTTTCCCGGGGCAGTTTTTACTAACGCTTACAGAAGCTTCTTTAAAATTGCAATAAACTTTATCACCAACACTTAACCATTTTGGAGTTTTATACTTTATAAGGCAAATTTTTGTATCACTACTGTTAAGATGAATATATGTAACAATATCTGTCACTTCAATATTTTCAACTGTTGCTGTTATTTGATTCATGTTTCTATTCTACATCAAATATAGTATGACATTTTTGTCAATCATTGTTTCAAAATGGTCAAGTAGCATGTCTGCTGTTGACGTAGAGCTAAGCTGACAACCAGAACATGCACCTGTATAATTCAACCATATTTGTGGTATTGTCCCATTAACGTAATTGACGAGTTCAAGTCCACCTTCATCACTAGCTAATGCAGGACGAATTTTTGTCTCAATCAGGTTCTCAACCAATGCACGCTGGCGTATTGCACTTAAATCATGAAAAGCGTTGTTGCGCTCTCCCTCAGAATCTGAATTACTCACATAAGTAATAATTGATTGCGCTTGATCTTGATTGTTATGTGCAGCAGCAATCAGATAACGCATAGCCTCAGCAATTTTTCCATCTTGTCTATATAGTAACCCTGTCTTCAACTGAGAATCCACATGCCCGTTATCTGCTGCTTTTTTGTAATACTCAAAGGCTTTGTCTTCTTCTATCATTCCATGCATACCTTTTTCGAAAAAAGTTCCGAGACTATGCATTGCCTGCGTATTCCCTTCTGATGCTGCTTTTGTAAACCAGGCAAGTGCAGAGTCATTATTTTTTTCACATCCTGTACCGTTTATATGCATCATTGCTAAATTAACCATTGCATTTGGATTTTCTTCAGCAGATTTTTCAAAGAGTTCATAAGCCTCTTTATATTTTTTAGTTTCATATGCTGTTATTGCTTTATTAAATATTTCATTTATTTCATTCATAGTTTTATCCTTTGTTGTGCCTTCATTCAAAATAATGCATCTTTTATTCTAGAACTGATTATGCACACATATATTAATAACAAATTTGTAATGTTATTAGGAGATAAAGATGGCTGAATTAATAACTAAAGAGATGCACGAAATAAAAGTTATGATTGCTTTAACTTGTGCAAAAAGAGAAACATTAAAAAATGATATGCAGACATGGTCTGATAAGTTTCCAACAAAAAAATTTGAGAGACTAAACGAATTGATTATTACGGATAGCGTTCTCTCTAAACTAGATTCTAATTACAAACGCTTATGGGATTTTAACAATGCCAAAGAAAGAAGTGAATAGAGTCTTTAAATAGATATGCCGTATAAACACAAAGGACGATTGATTAACGATATAACAAACATTGAACAGTACAAGCCTACAATAGAAAAAGATAATTTTCAAACTGATGAACCTCATTGGAGAAGAATCAGTAAAAATACAATCACGCTTTTTCAGGTACTTATTGATCAAAATTTGGTTGACTTAGTTAATGTTCTCCAAGCGTATCCTCAATATATAGAATGGGTATGTGAGCACTTTCGTTATGCATATAGCTATAGTGAAAATGAAGCGAACATAGAAGCAGCTTCTACATTGCTGTTTATAGGTGAAGCATACTTTTCAAAACAGTTTGTGCGTAATGTTGTGCGAAAATTACCAAAACTTGATGACATGGATATGGATGAACTCAATACATTTGCTTTGTATATGGGAAAAAACCATATACACTGGCACAACATTATTGTAAATTATTACTGTGAAAGTTTCTCAAGTACACTTAAAGAATTGAGCTTACACCCTTTACAAGGCATTATATTAATGAAGCCAATATCAACAATCATAAGACAAAAAAGTTACGAATATGGTGCTGAGGATCGTGATGCGGTCTTAGACATACCATATATGAATTAAATTTAAAAAATGGAGATTAAAATGGATTACGAATCAACAAAAAAAGAGTTACTAAAACACGCTAGGAATGCATTTGAGACAGCATCTACACTACATGACAACCAAAGAATTGAGGTATATCTGCATAATGGAGAAGCAAAAATTTCGGATGTTTTAGAAGAGAGTGATGAGATTTTATATACTCCTGATCGTATACTATGTTACACAATTGACGGTTATGACTACCTTGAAGAAGAGATTAAAACATGGATAGACTATGCCAGAGTTATTCAACAACCAAGCGATGGA
>JAGXIA010000035.1 GCA_024635885.1 Helicobacteraceae bacterium
ATTTAGTTTTTAGTGAAGTTGGTTATACATCTACTTTTGGCATGTGGATAAGGATGCTATGGGCAGGTTTTTAATTGAATAATTTTGAATTTGAATACCCCTATCTATTTATATTACTACTTTTAATCATTTGTATTTACAAATGTCCTCTCAGTATAAAAAAGATTATATTTCCGCATATTGACCTATTTTCAGTCTCAACGAGCTGGTTAAACAGAGAAAGACTGATTTACTCACTTATACTAACTCTACTTGTAACTGCCCTAGCCTCACCTATAGCTTATGATCAAAAAACATCTAACAAACGTAAAGGTCGTGACCTTGTTTTTGCACTTGACACTAGTGGTTCTATGGCTGAAAGTAATTTCTACAAAGAAAGTCCACAAGAGGCAAAATTCGACATTTTAAAAGAATTACTAAAAAAATTTATCTCTAAACGCCATGACGACAATGTTGGGATTAGTATATTCGGAAGTTACGCGTATACTGCTGTTCCACTCACGTATGATATGCAAAGTATTAACTTTCTACTTGATTTTATCGAGGTAGGCATTGCAGGAGACAGTACTGCAATTGGAGAAGGACTCGCTAGTGCTATAAGGCTCTTAGAGAAAGGTGAAGCTAAAAATAAAGTCATCATTTTAATCACTGACGGTTATCAAAACAGTGGTTCTGTTTCAGTTAAGGAAGCTTCTTTAGATGCTAAAAGTAAAGGAATTAAAATTTATACTGTTGGAATAGGGAAGAGAAAAGATTTTGATTATAAACTATTGACTTTAGTTGCAAAAGATACAAATGCAAAAATGTTTGAGGCTGGGGATGCAGAGATGCTAAAAGATATTTACAGTGAACTAAATTCTTTGGAGCCAAGCAATATTCGCTCTCAACATTATCTCAATAAACAAGAATTATATATTTACCCCTTAACTCTAGCTAGTTTACTACTTATGTTATTACTTTTAAGATATAGAGGTCGGGAGATATGACTTTTATATATCCTTTTGTTTTTTTTCTTTTCATTCCTCTGTTTATTTTATATAAATATGATAATTTTGCTACAGACAAATATAAAAGAAGGGCAAGGATTCTCCTCTATTTAAGTATTTCTTTTGCTATTTTAGCACTGAGCAGACCAGTAATTTTAAACACTCTGCAAAAACAAAAATTTGATGCACAAGATTTTATAGTAGCTATTGATGCTTCTTATTCTATGCAAGCTGCTGATTTAGAACCAACAAGATATATAGTTGCAAAACAAACTTTAAAAGAGATTATCAATGCTCTTCCTAAAAATAGATTTGCAATTTTTGCTTTTACATCAAATGCTATACTTATTTCACCTCCAACAACAGATAGTGCGATTAGTTTTATGGCACTTGATGCACTTGATCCTAAATATATATTGACAAAAGGAACATCGCTTATAGAGCTTTTAAAAACAGTTTCAAAAACCTCTTACGAAAAAAAAAGTTTAATCATTTTTAGCGATGGAGGAGAAGATTACGATTTAGATACTTTAGTAAAAATAGCTAAAAAGAACAATATTGTACCTTACGTGGTTGCAACAGGTTCAAGTAATGGATCGGCACTGACTCTTAATGATAAAAAGATAAAAGATGAAAATAACAACTTAGTTATTTCACGCATCAATCCTATACTTAAAAAATTTGCTTCATTAAGTGGCGGCAAATACTATGTACTTAATTCTCCCAATTCAGGTCTTGTAAAACAGATAGTATCAGATATCAATGGAGCTAAAAACAAAAGCCAAAAAACAGAAATAAATGTGCTTACTTACACAGAGCTTTTTTACTTTGCTACTGTACTAAGTATTATTTCATTTCTTATGGCAGTTACAAAAATTCATGAACTGTATGTCTTTATACCCTTGGTTTTTTTACCAGGTACTGCTCATTCGCAAATACTTGACTTTTATCATTTACACAATGCAAATGCTGCATTTAAAGAAGCAAACTATACCCATAGTGCAAAAGAGTTTGACAAGCTGACACCTAGCGTTAAAAGCTACTACAACAAAGCTGTAGCGTACTATAAAGCTGGACAGTATAAAAAAGCTGTTCAAATTTTTGCAAGCATTAAAACAACTAACACTTTGTTAAAACAGAGTATATTCTATAACATGGGAAACTGTGCAATTAAGCTGGGCAAATTTCAAAGGGCAAAAATTTACTATCAGCAAGCACTTAGTTTGGGTTATGATGATGATAGTTTTTATAACTTAACACTTTTGTATCAGTTAAATCTCAAAGAGAAACAAGATGCCTCAGATATGCTACCAAAAAATGAAGTAAAAAAACAAACGCAGGCTAGTAAAAAAGAAAGCCCTCAAAAAAACGAAGAGAAACAAAAAGCTTCCAAAAGTTCTTCGAGCAAATCCAAGCATGAAGCAAGCGAAACTACCGCTGGTTCATCAGATTCTAAAGGCAAAGAAAAAAAACAAGCTACAAAAAAAATAGATAAACCTGTAGGCTCAGAATACAAAATAGGCTATAAGGCTTATGAACTTATCAACAAAGGATATACAAATGAAAAGCACCCTTGGTAAGGCATGTATTTTAGTGCTGCTCTATATGAATTTATTTTCTAACTCTAATTTAGCAACATATTCACTCACAGCAAACAAGACAAATATTTATGAAAAAGAAGCTGTCAAAATTAGCTTTGTAACGCATCAAGCTCAGCATGACAATAACATGTTTTTCTTTTTAGAGTCAAAAAAATCCAATAAATATGATATAACGCTTTTACAAAAAACAGTTGAGGATATAGCATATCATGATAAACGAACAACTTTTACATTTTTACTTTTTCCTCTCATTCATGGCAAGATAGAAGTAGATTTTGATTTCACTATAAAAGAAGCCAGTGATGTTGCTGTCGCTGAAATATATACAGGAGGCAGGAACAATGTTCAGGGAATTCAAACGAAAGATACAAAAGTTAAAATCAAAGCAATTAAACTCAATATTAAAGAACTCGAAAAAAATGTTGATTTAGTGGGTGATTTTGAACTTGTAACTACAATTGACAAAAAAGCTATTAACGAGTATGAAAGTGTCAATGCAACATACCTTCTTCAAGGGGTAGGCTTTGACAAAATAAATATAGAACCAATTTCAAAAATTAAAGATGTAAGCATTTTTTCTGATGTTACAAAATTCTATAACAAAGAAACAGAATCTGGTTATCAGATAAAAAGAGAATTTCACTATGCTTTAATATCAGACAAAAATTTTAAAATTGAGAAAAAAAAGTTCAAATGCTATTCACCAAGCAGTAATTCTTACTATACAATACAAACTAATGAATACAATATAAGCGTTAGTAAATTAGATAAATCTGAGCTTGTTGATAAAATAAATTACCCCCAGAGTGTAGACATATTTACAAATGCAAAAGATTTTTTAATATATATTTTTATTTTTAGCATTGGTTTTATAAGTGCAAAAATAATGCCAACAAGATTCTATATTTTAAAAGCTAATAATGAATTTACAGATATAAAAAATTGTAAAACTCCAAAAGAGCTTTTACATACCCTTGCTCAGCATTACTCTAAAGTTGATTTTAAAGAGCAATTTGATAAATTAGAAATAATAGTTTATGCACATGCAGATGACAAGGACTTTAAAGGAATAAAAAAAGAGATATTAAATATATTGAGGAAAAAATAATATGAAAGTAGTTCTATTAATACTCATATATACACTTATACTCTGTGCAAATTCATTAGAATATGAAGCAGGAAGAGATTTATATTATGGCAAAGGTTGTAGTAGTTGTCATGGAACTAATGCCGAAGGAAGCGGTCAAAATCCTAAACTTGCAAACCGTCCCAAAGAATATCTAATGAAAAAACTAGTAGATTTTCAAAATGGTAAATCAAATACTCAAAGCGGGCAAATAATGTTTTCATTTGCAAGGAGTTTAAATCAAAAAGATATAAACGATATCAGCACTTATCTATCTACGCTTAAAAAAGAGACAAGTGACAAATATGACATCAGTGATGATATCTTAGGAAGTGTTGACTAAGTAAAAAACTCAATAAATACTTTATCAAGATATTTTTTTGTAGATTCTGCTTTTTTAATCTTTTTATCAAATATCTCTTTGGATGATGGGTATTTTTTTGAATAGTCTTTATAAATGTCGCATTTTATATCTATATGTTTTTTAAATTGTGTCATTACTAATTGCATATCATCTGGAGTTGCAACCCACTGCATATAGTTTTTAAACATTCTTTCTCTAATGTCAAGAGCGAAAGATTCATCCATCTCAGCAGCCATTGCTTTTAAATCCCATCTTGAGAAATATATACCAGCTTTTGCAGGTGGCATAACTTCTTCATACATAGCAATCATATAATCAGGATAATCTTCACGACTTTCTTCATCAGTTGCACAGCTTCCTTCTGCACTAGCTGCTTCCATTTCTCTTTTTTGCAGCTGCTCAAACTCACCTCTTAACTCATTTAAATCTTTAACATCCATTATTTATCTCCAGCTATTGTTTTATATGAATACTCACTATCTTTCAATTGTGTCAAATATTCAAAATCACTTAAAATGAACTCAAGTGCTAAATCAGCAGCATCAAAATAAAATGCTGTTCCAGCTTCAGATTTTACATTTAAGAGGTACATCGGAGCCCACTCTAGAAGGTGATTCTTTAAAAAATTATATTGTATTTCTGCAATCTCTGCAGCTATTGTCTCTTCACCGTCTTCAAGAGCCTTATACTCCGCTTCACAAAGCTTATACATAAACTCTAGTTCAACTCCAATATGGTCAGCACTCATAACACGAGCCTCATCAAGTTCAACTCTAAAATCAAAATCATTGTAAAGTGCTTGAACAGGATTGTCTCCGCCAGTTTCCATTTGCTGATCTTCTCTGATATAAAATGACTCATAAGGGATTAAGTGAAGTAAAAAAAGGTTAGTAAAATCAACATTTAACTCTTTTTCAATCAAATCTTTATTACTCATTTTTTTTCGTTTATCCCATTTTTTAAATTCCGGGAAAAAAGACAATATATTTTCATCTTTTAGTATTAATTCTAATAACTTTTCATCTACTTCATTCATCAATATTCTAGAAATTAGAGCATAAATATTTACACGAGCTAATTGCTCATTTTTTAAATCATCTTGCATATTAAATATACCTTTTGGTAATAAGTTTTTTTTGGAAGTATATTAAAGCACCACTTGAAGTGGGCTTTAATAATTTAAGTATTATGCTTTAATCTCTACGGCATAAGCTTTATTAGAAAGAGGAACAGCAGGACGCTTGATGTGCTGTGGACGACGTAAAGTATCACCAACTTCAAGAGGACGAGTAAATTCATCTCTCCAAGCTTGATAAACTTTAAAGTTATTCTCATAGTTAACTGAGATATCACCTATTTTGTCATCAGCTTTCGCTTTTTCGATAACAACTTTTTGATGCCAAGCATGATTACCAGCGATTGGATCTGACTGAGTAGGTGCAACAGCATTTTGCCATGCACCACTTAGACCATCCCACCAGATATTGTCAAGATCTTTGTTGTACTCTTTAAACTGCCATACGTCATGACGAGGTTTGATGCCCTCTACAGGTTTAAGAGTACCAATTTTTCCATCATTTGTCATATCATATCGAGGAGCACCAACACCCATAATACCAAGGGCGTGCTCAAATCCTGGAATATTTACAGAATTTTTAAGTTTCCAACGACCCGCATGATGTGAACAAGCAAGTACACCAGGGCGAGTAGCTTCTGTTGGAACTGCCATTCCTACAAAATAACCACTATCTAAACCAGATACTGTATCTGTAATATTTACACGTATAGCATCACCACGCTTAATACCAAGTTTCTCAGCATCTTTCGTATAAATCCAAACAGGATTATGGTTTTGTGAGATCTCCATAAGATGTTTAGAGTTAACTGAACGAGTGTGAATATTGTACGGTAACCTAAATACTGTATTTAAAGCAAATTCGTTGTCGCCTTTCATCACAGAGTGATGAACTTGACTTACTATATGCTTCATTTTTTTGTATTCACCCTCATTTCTTGGATAAATTGGAACCGCATATTCCGGCCATTTCCACTCTGAAAACCATTCAGAGAAAAACTCAAGTTTTTTACTTAATGTATGGAAACCTTCATGAAGTTCTCCATTGATTTCAATACCTATAGAGTGTTGACGGCTATCTTTTTCAATCCACAATGTACCAAATTTATCTTTTCTAACTTCAGATTTCGGATATTTTTTACCACGTGCAAAATAATTTTTACCGTCAAACTCAAGCTCTTCCTCTTGAGGTTTGTAAACATTAGTTTTCTCAGTCCAAGCACCATGATCTCTCATATAGCTATATACTGGGAATTCTTCATCTTGATACATACTCTCAGCAGTCTCTTTAAGTCTTGGTAAAAGACTCATAGCAGCATCAAAATACTCAGGTACAGTTACAGCACGAGATGGATCTTTTTTAGATGCCCAGTGTTTACGAATACCTAATGAACCATCTTTGTCTACATGATGTACCATTAAGTTAGGAAAAAATTCTGACTCTTCCCAAATTTCGCCCAAACCATATTTCATATGTGCTTCAAGTGTAGCACGAGTTGGGTCTTTTGCTTGCCAACCCATTTTTTCAGCCGCAACTCTTAGAACTGCCTGACGGAATTCTATACGTTGTTCTGGTTTTGATGGAGTTGATTGCTGATCGTTTCTCTCACCTGCAAGTCCAACTGGAAGTATATAATCACAATACCAGTTTGTTTCACTCCATGTTGGAGAAAGGTTAAAAGACAATTCAACTTTTGTTTCATCTTTAAGTGCTTCTATCCATCTAAAACCATCTGGATTAATCCAAACTGGGTTATACATACGAGGAAACCAAACAGCAAGTTTAGTTGGAACATTAAGACCTTTTTTGATCCACTTTTGTTGCCACTCTGTATCCATAAGAAGGTGAGGCATTAAGTGACTCATTTCATAAGAAGAAAGTGGGTACTCTGGAGGCCATGCTATTTCATTCCAAACATCAACTTTAGCAGGACGCTCTCCTGCAACAGTAGCCAAATCACCTTTTCCAGCAACAGAAATTTCATGATTGTGGTGAAAACCGACACCACCGATATCTCCACGCATTGCCCCAACAAGAGCTAAAGGTAAGAAACCAGCACGAGCATTCATCCAACCGCCACGGTGACCGATTGGTCCAGCACGCCATAGATAAGTAGCTATTTTAGAACCACCTTCTACAAACATTTCCCAAAGTTGGTCAAGTTTATCTTCCATACCTTCAAGCTTACACTCTCTTACAACCATCTCTTTAGTATATGGTGCATATAGCTCTTTTGCTAGCTCTATAAATTCCTCATATGAATCATTTTTAGGCATTTTAGAGATATAACCATAACCAATCATCTTTTGAAGATAGTCTTTGTTATCCATAAGACGATCCCAGTTAACCCATTCTTTAACAAAATCATGAGCAACTAAATCTGAACCATTTTTACTTTTTTCGTTTAATAAACGATTTGCAAGATAAAGGTAAAGAGCAGCTTCAGTTCCAGGCCAAGCCGGAATCCATAAATCAGCCATACCTGCAGAGTTTGACATACGTGGATCGATAACAATCATCTTTGCGCCACGTTTACGAGCATCTGCTATATTTCCAGCTGCTTGCTGAAAGTAATGACCTGCATCAGCAGCGTGAGATGACTGTAATAAAATTAAATCTGCATTCGCCCAGTCTGGTGAATTTCTATCATCATTTGCCCACTGAATAGTACCTTGACGAGCACCAGCAGAACAAATATTTGTATGAGAATCAAATCCATCAATCCCCATAGAGTGTGGAACACGATGTCCAAAACCATTCTCATTTGGACGGCCAACATGGTACATCATTAATTTTTTAGACATTTCATCACCGACTTTAAGTGTGTCATGCATTTTTGTACCAATGGTCTCCATCGCTTCATCCCAAGATGTACGAATCCATTTACCCTCGCCACGCTTAGAACCTGGAGCTCTTTTTAATGGAAATGGTATACGATCCGGATCGTACATTTGAGAAGTTACAGCATATCCTTTTGCACAGTTACGTCCACGAGAACCTGTATGTAATGGGTTACCCATATACTTACGAACTGTCATAGTATCTCTATTAACCCATGCAGTTAAGCCACAACCTGCTTCACAGTTTGAACAAACTGTTGGAACAAGCATGAAATTGTTTACTTCAATACCATCTGGATTTTCAGCTGATTGAACGCCATGACGTCCTATACCACCTCTTTTCCAATCTGTACCATCTAATTCTGCAAAATTATCCCATTCTTTATGTTCAGGATAAAATAAAATAGAATCAGGCGTGTCAGTAAACTTCGACTCTGTAACAGATTCTGCTACTGCATCTGTACTAAATACACCTTTTGCTATTGCAACACCAGCAACGCTGAATGCAGCACCTTTTAAAAAGGTTCTTCTACTTTGTAAATACATTTATACTCTCTCCTTAACTAAGTGGTAATAATTGTGGGATAACTAGCCAAACATGTTTAACTACCCATAGACCTGCGATTGCTAAGATGGCTGCAAGACTTAAGATACTACTGCTCTTACTAACTCTACTTAAAACAACTAAAAGCATTGGTAAAATATAAGCAACCCATTGTCCTATCCAAAACATAGTAGCATACTCGCCATCACCTTTTACATAATCTAATATTGCAGCGACTTCTTCTGCTTTCATAGCACCGAAGATATACTCTGACATGTAAATGATAAATGCCATTAATGCACTTAAACCTAGTATCGCACCAAAAAAGTTTTTCGTTTCATCACTAAGCTTAGAACCTGCAAGTAATATCATAGCTGCTGAACCCGAAAGTGTCGCTGCTAAAATCATTTGAACTGATTCTGTTGGCATTTGCCATAGTTCTCGTGCAGTTGCTTCTGCCATAATTCCAGCAGTATAAAGTGTAACTGGAATAGCAAGAAGTGTAACCCAAAATAATAATTTATCAAATAATTCTGTATTTTTTTTCAAAATCATGACAGCAATCATAAGTGCTTCAAGACCTACAAATAAAGTTGCCATCCAAGCACCTACAGTAATAGCTGAAGTCCAATGAGGATAAAAGAATATGTGCCACATTCTCAACATTTGATGTAAGTCCAGCCAAGTAAATAACAAGAAAATATTCATCATCACAAAAGACACAATAATAGTTGGTGTTCTTAAAGCAGTCATTTCACTTGAATTCTTTTTGAGTAAAAGGAAAAGCATAAAGATAAGACCTGTACCAATACTTTTTGCCCACATATTCATCGTAACATACCAGCCCCAGAAAATATCCGGTATTGCCACATCCAAAGTTACCACAGCATTAGTTGCTGCTAAAGTTTCATGTACCATTAATGGTGCCCTCCTAAAGGAAGTGTAGTTATTTTATTAAACAAGCTGTAACCTTCTTCTCTTCTTGATGCGAGAGGGTTAAGGTGTGTTTGACTTGCTCCAACATAATAGTGATGAGGATTAGTTCCTTTTTCAGGTTTACGAACTTGAACATCACTGTGTCTTTGCATATACTTAGAAATATTTGATGATGGATCTTCTAAATCTCCAAAAATATTTGCTTCAACCGGACAAGCGACAACACATGCAGGCATCATACTTGATGCAATACGGTGTGCACAATACGTACACTTATCAGCCGTTTGTGTTTCAGGGTCAATATATATTGCTCCATAAGGACAAGCCATAACACAACCTGCACAACCTATACATCTCTCTTTATCAATATTTACAATACCATTATCTAAATAATGTAGTGCAGAAACTGGACAGATTCTCTCGCAGGGAGCGTTCTCACAGTGATTACATCTAAGTGGTGTAAAAGTTCTCTTTGTCTCCGGGAAAGTCCCCACATCCACATACTTTACACGAAGTCTCCATGTACTCAGTGGAACTTCATTCTCCACTTTACATGCGATCTCACATCCTTTACAACCCATACATAGGTGTAAATCAACTAGGAAACCTAATTGCATATATTCTCCTTTAGCCTTTTTAATGGCAAGTTTAAGTTTTTATAACTAATGCTAATATGTTTTAAAAGAATCCCTTATGCTAATTATATGGGCTCTTTCACTGCAAAAATAGTATCAAAGTAATCTTAAATTAGTAATAAAGAAGTGATAATTTTTTGATAATTTTTATATAGTTGTGTATTTATGAAGTTAAGTCAATAAGTTAATATTAGTTTTATAAGTTTTTTTGTTATATTGTTATAAGATAAACTATAAATTTTAAAAAATAGGTATGGAAAAGTATATTGTTGTGTAAAAATAAACAAAACATATTAATAGTTGATGATAACAGTAAGAACATACAATTAGCGGCGAGTGTATTAAAATCTACTGATTTGTACACTATCTTTTTTGCTTTAAGTGGAGAGAAGGCTTTTGAACAATTGAAGTTGAGACCTTACTCATTAATACTTTTAGATATAAATATGCCGGGTATTAATGGCTATGAAGTAGCTGCAATTCTTAAAAAAAATCCTCAAACAAAAAATATACCGATTATATTTTTATCTGCAAATGCAAACCAGGAAAGTATTAGAAAAGGTTTTGAACATGGTGGCGAAGATTATATTACAAAGCCTTTTGATGATTTAGAACTCTTACACAGAGTAAAAACACATGTCGAACTTTTTTGCTCAAAAGAAAAACTCCAAGATGAAGTTAATGATACAAGAGCCATATTAGAACAATATAAGATAGCAGTTGATGCAGGTTCTTCAGTATCTAAATCAGATCTTCAAGGAAATATCACGTACGTGAATGATAAGTTTTGTGAACTCTCTAAATATTCAAGAGAAGAGCTAATTGGTAAAAATCATAACATTTTTAAATCTCCAGATACCGATGAAAAAGTTTATAAAGAATTATGGGAGACTGTAGCGAACAAAAAAATCTGGACTGGATTGCTTAAAAATATAGCTAAGGACGGAACAAATTACTATTTTGAGTCCACTATACTTCCTCTTTTGAATTTTAATCAGGAAATAGTAGAATATATTAGCATGAGAACTAATATTACAAAAGAGATGCAACTCAAAGAAGATATTATAGCAACTCAAAGAGAAGTTATATTTACTCTGGGTGCGTTAGGAGAAAGAAGATCAGAAGAGACGGGGGAACACGTAAACAGAGTTGCCCTTTTTTCTGAAATATTAGCACGTGCTTATGGATGTAGCAAGGATTCAATAACACTTTTAAAAATGGCTTCACCAATGCACGATATTGGAAAGGTTATTGTGCCTGATGCAATACTATTAAAACCTGCACAATTGACACATGACGAGTTTGAGATTATGAAAGACCACACTGTTCATGGCTGGGAAATTTTCAATAAGTCTGAACATGAGCTTTTAAAAACTGCAGCAATTATTGCTTATGAACACCATGAAAAATGGGATGGTACAGGATATCCGAGAGGACTAAAAGCGGAAGAAATTCATATATTTGGAAGAATAACAGCAGTCGCTGATGTATTTGATGCGCTTAGTCATGACAGAGTATATAAAGAAGCTTGGGGCATTGAAGATACATTACAATACATAAAAGAACAAAGCGGCAAATCTTTTGATCCAAAAATAGTAACTTTACTTGTACAAAATATTGATGCTATATTAGCAGTAAAAAAGCAGTACAATAAATAAATGATAAAAAAACTTTCTAGTGTTTTAATACTAATTCTAGTAATTAGTGTTTCACTATTCATTATGGTACTTCCCACTTTCTTTACAAAAGGAATTTCAAGAGTTTCTTTAAATAAAGAGCTTAACTTGCCCCTTGTTTTAAATGATAAAAAAGATATTAAACTTATTTTTTTTGGCTATTCCGGATGTGCTGAAATATGCACACCGAGACTTTATTCTCTCAATAAATTTTACAAAACACTCAATGAAAATGAAAAAAAAAGAGTAGGCGTCGATTTTTTTGATATCTCCATTCCAACCGACAATTCCTTGCCTCAAAAATTTGCTGAGTTTTTCAATCCTGATTTTAAGGGAATCTATTTAGATGAAAATAATTTAAGAAATTATACAAAAGAGTTTAATGTGTATTTTTCAAAATCACTTACAGAGAATATGGAATATGACCACACTGTAAATCTATATTTATTAAAAAAGACAAAAGACAAAAAAGAGATAAGGTATATTTACAATTCTTACCCTTACGACTTTGAGCAAATTAAACTGGATATTGAGGAGTTAATGAATGAATGAATTTTTTAAAAAGATATTTTTAAATAATACTTTTAACAGTGATTTAAGAAAAGAACATGTGCAAGCTGATGTACTAATGCTAAAACTTGTATTTATTCATTGGCTTATAGTTTCTACCGTTACAGCTTACCTTTTTAACGCATATATATTAGGCTTTGTAGCAGGTGGTCTTTTATTCTTACTTACGTACATTGGATATAAAATTTTCAAGGGAACACAAACATATAAATATCTCATAGCTGTAGTTCTTATGACATTTTCTATTATTATGATACAACAAAGTCTAGGTCGAATAGAGATGCATTTTCATATTTTTGGTGCAATGTCATTTTTAATAATTTACAAAGATCATCGTACCATTTCCTTTGCTACACTATTTATATTACTACACCACTTCATATTCAATTATATACAAGAATATCATATGTCCATCTTTGACACACCGATTATTGTCTTCAATTATGGGTGTGGCTTAGACATTGTTTTTCTTCACGCCGCATTTGTTGTTTTTGAATGGTTTGTATTGTCTGTAATTGTAGTTAATATGGATAAAATTCATAAAGAACTGCACCGCACAAAAGATGCTTTGGAATCTGTCAATAAAAACTTAGAAAGCATGGTTAAAATCAGAACAATTGAACTAGAAAATGCGAAAGCTGAAGCTGACAGAGCAAATAATATGAAATCAGAATTCTTAGCCAATATGTCTCATGAAATTAGAACGCCGATGAATGCTATCATCGGTTTTTCAGACCTTTTAGAAAAAAATATTCAAGATAGTACAAATAGAAACTATATCAAATCAGTGCAAGATAGCTCAAAAATTCTACTTACACTTATTAATGATATTTTAGACCTATCAAAAGTGGCAGCAGGAAAACTACAAATAGAATATCTGCCGACGGATATTAGAGTAGTGGCAGATGAAATTAAAAGTATTTTTTATCATAAAGCTAAATCTAAGGCACTCCAACTCAATATTAACATTGATCAGTCAGTCCCAAGCACTCTTTTGTTAGATGAAGTCAGAATAAGACAGATACTTTTCAATCTAATTAGTAATTCCATTAAATTCACAAAAGAAGGCTATATAGATGTAAGGATTTCTGCATCTTTAAACAAAAATAAAGATCTTATTAATCTCGTTTTAATAGTCAAGGACACTGGAATTGGAATTGATGATAAGCAAAAAGAACATATGTTTGATCCATTTATCCAACATTCAGATCAGAGTACTAAAGAGTATGGTGGGACAGGACTGGGGCTTTCAATCATTAAAAAACTAGTTGAATTAATGAATGGAACTATTACTTTAAAAAGCAAAAGAGGCACAGGTTCAACCTTTATAGTTGCCCTTAACGATATTAAGATTAGCGATGAAAACATTGTAAGTCAAGAAAATTACCTGAGTATTAAATTTGAAAAGGCTACCATACTTATTGCTGATGATATTGAATTAAACAGAACTCTTATAAAAGAATATCTAAAAGACACTCCACTTAAAATATATGAAGCCAAGGATGGTCAAGAAGCTGTTAATATAACTAAAGAAAAGGAAATTGACTTAATTTTAATGGATATTAAAATGCCTAAGAAAAATGGTATTGAAGCAAGCAATGAGATTAAAACTTTTAAAAATATACCCATAATAGCAGTCACTGCTTCGGTTGTTTTCGGTCAAGAAAATAAACAATATGATATTTTTGATGATTTTTTGCATAAACCACTTCAGTCAAATGATCTTTTTCATGCAATGTGTAAATTTATAAAATGCGAAGCACAAATAGCAACTACTAGTGCTGATAATATGACTAAGCACTTACAAAATATATCTTTAAAAGATTATCCAAATCTTGAGGAACTACTTTTAAAGGCTAAGAACAATGGAGACATAGAGCTTATTCAAAAATTTGCTGATGAACTTGCAATTTGTGGTGAGAAAAACAGTATTAAGAGTTTCAAAAATATATCAATAAAGATATCTTCTGCAGTTGAGAGTTTTGATATAGGTGAATGTGAAATTTTACTAAATATTTTTAGTTAAGCAATATTTTCCACATGCCAAGAATAAAGTGAAAAGTTTCACTTTATTTTAGACTATGATAGAATTATTACTCTTTTGCATACGCTGTTTGTTCTTCTAAACAATCTATACCATCAGAGTGGTTTTCAACATGAGCACCGTATTCATAGGTAAGTTCTCCACCCATTTTTGCTTGGTATACTACACCGCCACTAATAATTGCTAGCAAAAGAATCGCTAATATTTCAGCTTTAAGTGCCTTTTTAAAACAACCGTAAAACTTAATAAGAGTTGCTATACCCATAGCTATAGCTAAATATAGTCCAAGAGTTTTATGTGTTATTAAAACTCCTTCACCTCCTTTAGCTAAAAGCGCTTGACCTGCTTCACTTAAAAATGGATAAACATCACTACCGTCATCTGAACCGCTAAAATAAGCAGCGATTAAAAACAAGGCAGCAAAAACCATAAAACGGGTTGAGATTTTTGACATAAGTTCACTAGGCTTAATTAAATAAGCAATACCTAGAACTAAAGAAATAATTGGAAGAACAACGGCAAAATGTGCTGTAGCTGGATGTAGCATGAGAAATACCTTTATGACTAATTTTGGTTATAAAGGAATTCTACCTTTAATTCCATAATATTATCTTATAAAATTAAATTAAATTAAACTAAATTACTTATTCAGTCTCACTCGGACAGATTGCTCGTGGGCGGTCAAGCCTTCTGTATTTGCAATTAATGCGCAAGCATCGCCAATCTCATTTATTGCCTTTTTGGAAAAAGAGATAATAGATGTCTTTTTCATGAAGTTCTCAACTCCCAGCGGAGAATAAAATTTAGCGGTTCCACCAGTTGGCAGTGTGTGGTTTGGACCTGCGACATAGTCACCTATAGCCTCCGGTGTGTTATGTCCAAGGAAAATAGCACCAGCATGTTTTATAAATGGAAGTAACTCAAAAGGGTTATCAGTACAAACTTCTAAATGTTCCGGTGCTATCTCGTTCATAAGTGCAATAGCTTCATCCATATCTTTTGAGACTATTATGGCTCCGCGTTCTTCTATTGATTTTCTAGCTATCTCTTGACGAGGCAATTTTAACAGCCAATTTTCAAGTTCGACTTTTACCTCATCAGCAAGTTTTTGAGATGGAGTAATCAAAATGGAACTTGCCATTTCATCATGCTCTGCCTGCGATAACATATCTATAGCTAAATGGCTTGCATTTGCACTATCATCAGCAAGAATCCCTATCTCACTAGGTCCGGCAATCATGTCAATATTCACTTCACCGAAAACCATTTTTTTTGCAGTTGCGACAAAAATGTTTCCAGGACCTGTAATAACATCAACTTTAGGAATATTTTCAGTTCCATAAGCCATAGCTGCTATTGCACTCGCTCCTCCAACCTTATAAACCTGAGTTACTCCGCAAAGGTGACAAGCTGCAAGTAAAAGTTCATTTGGCGCATTATCGGGTGTCGGGGTACACACTATTATGTTCTCAACTCCTGCAACCTGCGCTGGAATCACATTCATAAGTAATGATGATGGATAAGCAGCTTTTCCACCTGGTATATAAAGCCCTGCACTGTCAACCGGAGTTACTTTCTGCCCTAATATTGTTCCATTATCTTCTGTATCAAACCAAGATTTTGGCTTCTGCTTTTCATGATAAACCTTGATTCTGTCGTATGACAAATGAAGAGCATATTTTAATTTTTCATCTATGTTATTGTAAGCTGCTTTCATAGATTCAGTCGATATTTTCAAATCCTCATCACTAAGTGGAGTCCAATTATCAAATTTTGCAATATGCTGTTTCAGTGCTTTATTTTTGTCACTTTTAATTTCATCAATAATATTTCCTACAATAGAACTAACATTGGATATATCAACTTTTCCTCTTTGTAATAACTCATCAAATTCAGAGTCAAAAGCAGGAGCTGTTGTAGTAGTAAATATCATTATTTTCCTTTTGCTTGCATAGTATCAAATTCTTCTTTAACAATTTTTAGCGCTTTTAAAAAGTTGTTTACATCAATGGCACCCATTAAAGGTTGGTACATTGGTTCTCCATTAGGCTTCAGAAACCAAAGTGCAGGTGTGCCTGGAGTTAAAAGATCTCTTGGAGTATAATCATTTTCATCTGTATAAGAGACAATAGATATAAAATCTTTATTTAAAGCTTCAATAACCTTTTTGTCTTTAAAAGTTGTATTATCAAGTAAGATACAATATTTACATGTATGGCGAGAAAAAACAAATAAAACCGGTTTGTCTTGTACAGTTGCTTCTTTGATTCCAGACTTAAAATCTTCTGCCCATTTTATCTCGCTTGCCAACAAAGGGAGTGTCATTAACAATAGTGCTAATATTAATTTTTTAAACATATTTTTTTACCTTTTTTAATAGTTCTTTTGCACATTCCAATTCGCTTTTATCAGTCACGTCTATTACAACATCAGCTAAAGCCAAATATTCAGGCCGTCTTTGTTCATATAGCTCTTCTGCTTTTTCAAGGTCTTTTAGCAATGGTCTTTTAGCAAGTTTACTTTTAGCATTTGTATGCTTTTTTATTCTTTTTAGAATATCCTTAAATGGGGAATCTAAAAGAACTATTGTACCAATTTTTTTTAAATTTTCAACTTTGTAGAATCCGCCACCAGTTGAGATAAGTGTATTTGTTACATTTTTTTCAAGCCAAAGAGAAAGATTCTTTTCAAGACCTCTAAAGTATTCTTCTCCCTCATCTTTAAAAACTTTTTTTATTTTTTTATTTTCCATACTCTCAATCAAATCATCTGTATCTATAGCAATGTAATCAGAATTTTTAGCAAGCTCTCGGGCTACACTCCCTTTTCCAACACCCATAAATCCAATTAATATTATATTCTTACGATTCGGCATTTCACATCCTTTCATTTAGTGAAAGCATTGCATCATGTTTTAACATAGAAGTGCCTCCCTGCATTGAAGTTTTAGAAGTGCTAACCAATGGCACTTCCCACTTTGAGTTCTTATCATATTTTTCCTTTTAGCTGAATGTACTCATATCAAAATCTGGTTTAGTTTTTAACACTTTTTTATAAATCAACATCGGAGCCATTATATTATATTCTAAAACAATCATGCTAAATATAAAACTAAGAGCTGAAATTTTTAACACTTCTGGCATGTAAAATGAAAATATAAAACCTACAAAAGAAGCTATTAACAAAAAAAACTGTAATTTTGCCAGATTTTTATTTATCATCTCATTTATCGTTGGAATACTCATATAGCCTTTTGCATTGAGATGAAACCATACAAGAAAAGGTACTATTTTATAAAGCATACCAACAATAATAGACAAAATGAACCCTCCAATAAGAATAGCTGCCATTACAATATATTCGTGTTTAAAATATTCATCAAAAATCCAGACAAATGCACCAAGTGTTAAAAATATACTAGCACTTCTCCAATACCAAACCGTTACATCATTTATGGGACGACGGCGTCTATTTAGTTTAAGCCAAACAGTTGTAGCAAAAGCCCAGAAAAAAATTGCAATCCATAGCTTTGCAACAAGCGTATATTCTTCATAAAAAAAGCTTAAAAACAGCCAAAGAATCAATCCAGCTGAGATAAGCCAAACAACTTTTTGCTTACAAAAACTCTTGAATTTTGGTGCCACATAGAACATAGGGAGAACTTGAAAAGAAACCCCTATAATTAAAATACCTGCAAAGCCAAAAATAGCCCAGACACTGTGCACATTTGCTACAATGATATGAAGAGCTGACATCTCATATGATATATATGAATAAAGTAAATGCAAGCCCATCAGTACAGTAAAAAGACCAAATAATACACTTGTCAATATAGCCCTTACTGTTGCCGTGAAATTTTTTACACTCTTTAATGAAATAAGAATTGCAAAAAGTATTATTATAAAACCGCTGCCTAAGCCTACAAACGAGATAATATTAAATATATTATTATCTTTTAAAAGACCTAAAAACATAAATATTGAGCCGATAACAAGTAATATATGTGAATATGTTGTTACTGCTTTAACATTAGGTATTCTTGCTCCCGCTAAAACAGGCAGCATCTGAGTCATTGAACCAAGCATTACAAAACCTACAAAGCCTATGGTCATGGCATGTGTAATTACTATCGAATCAATAGAGTACCTACTCATAAGAGTGGCACTATCACTGAAAAAAATCAGAAAACCTGCCAATATTCCAAACAAAGGTGCCGTTAAAAAAAACCTCATGGGCGCAAATATCGGAGGTGCCTGATCTACTGAGAGTCCGTTAAAATCCAACTATTTGTTCCTGATATTATTGAACAATAATTGAGTTCATCATATCTACAATTCTATCAGAGTCTGCACTCAGATGTTGTTGTGCCATCGGGTAAAGCATCTGTTCTTCTTTCATGTTGTGCTGTTGCAAAAGAATCATTAAAGTTTCACTGAGTCCAAAAAACTTATCTTTATTTCCAGAAGCACGTGCTTCTTCTAACTGCTTCATTACATTTCTTGCTTGATTATGTTCATGTCTCATCATGGCCGTTGGACCCTGACTCATCCCGGTTTTATTTTCAAATTCTACAAACATAACCCGTTCTTCCATTTGGAAGTGTCTTTCAGACTCGTGTATAAACTCTGCACAAGCTTCTTTTGCACCATCAAGTGATTGAGCGGCACTATCTTCCATGAGAGCAAAAAGCTCATCACATTTTCGATGGTCCAGTGTTAAATACTCTTTAATAGTGCTCATAATTTATGCCTTATAAAATATTTGTGTATTATATATAAATAATATAAATTTGTTATTTAAACAGCTTTTTACTATAATATCTTCTTAAAATATTAAACATGGATACATAATGAAAAACAAAAAATTTATTACTCTTGGTTTTGCTTCTGCAAGCTTAGCCTTAGCTCTTCTTTTTTCTACAAATGTTTTTGCTTCTTCTGCAAAAGCAGAAGCAACAAAAGAAGCTTCAAGGCTTCAAGCATTAGCTAAATTTACTAAAGTTATTTCTATTGTAGAGCAGTACAATGTTGATAGTGTAACTATAGAAGATCTGATGGACAAAGCGCTTGAAGGTATGCTTAGCAATCTTGATGCACATTCTAATTACCTAAAACAAAAAGACTATAAACAATTAAAAGTGCAAACAAATGGTGAGTTTGGCGGACTTGGAATTACCGTAGGAGTTAGAAATGGTGCATTAACTGTAATCGCTCCAATCGAAGGAACACCTGCTGCCAAAGCTGGACTGCAATCTGGCGATATAATCTTAAAAATAAACGATGAATCAACTCTAAACATGACTATAGATGAAGCTGTATTAATCATGAGAGGCAAAGTTGGAGAGCCGATTGATTTAATGATTATCAGAGAAGGTGAACTCAAACCTCTTACTATTCATATCATTAGAGGAATTATAACAATTCAGTCTGTATATGCAAAGACAATAGGTGATGATATTCTCTATTTACGTGTGACGAGTTTCGACAAAAAAGTTGCAGAAGATGTAACAAAAGAGATTAATAAGAGAAAAGCTACTACGAAAGGTATTATTTTAGATTTAAGGAATAATCCAGGCGGGCTCCTTGACCAAGCAGTTGATTTGGTAGATATTTTTGTCGATAAAGGCGATATTGTTTCTCAAAAAGGGAGAAATGAAGCTGATGCAAAGACATACACTGCTTCAAAAAGTAAAACTATTACTAATGTACCGATGGTAGTATTAATAAACGGAGGAAGCGCCAGTGCTTCTGAAATTGTAAGTGGATCTTTGCAAGACCATAAACGGGCAATACTAGTAGGACAAAAGACTTTTGGTAAAGGCAGTGTGCAAGTTATACTTCCTATAACAGAGGATGAGGCAATTAAACTTACCATTGCAAGATACTACCTTCCAAGTGGAAGAACAATCCAAGCAGTTGGCGTAAATCCAGATATAGAAGTTTTCCCAGGCGAGGTGAATACTAAGAAAAATAATTTTTCCATTAAAGAATCTGACTTAAAGAAGCACCTTGAAGAAGAACTTATAAAAGTCGATGGTAATGAAACAATAAAAGAAGAAAAAGAAGCTTTAGAAGAGGCTAAAAAAGGTATAATTACACCAGAAATGATGAATAAAGATATTCAACTCAAAGAGGGTGTGGATATTATAAAAGCTTTAATAATTATAAAAGGATAGATTAAATGGAAAAAAGAGAACTACTCTACGAAGGAAAAGCTAAAAGACTATTTTTAACAGATGATGAAAATTTAGTAATCTCTGAATTTAAAGATGACTTGACAGCATTCAATGGCGAAAAGAAATCTAGTGAAGCTGGCAAAGGTGCACTTAACAATAAAATTTCCACGGAACTCTTCAAACTACTTGAGGCAAATGGAATTCAAACTCACTTTGTAAAAATGCTAGATGACAACCATATGCTTCATACAAAAGTTGATGTAATTTTAATCGAAGTTATAGTTCGTAATATTGCGACAGGAAGTCTAAGTCGTAACCTCGCGATTAAGGACGGGACTGTTCTTCCTTTTACTCTAGTGGAGTTTGACTACAAAAATGACGAGTTAGGTGATCCAAAATTAAATGATCAACACGCTTTAATATTAGGTCTAGTAGAGTATCAAGATGAGCTTGACAAACTTCGTCGTATGGCAAGACAGATAAATGATATACTAAAACCATACTTTGCAAATAAAGGTCTGAACCTAGTAGACTTTAAACTTGAATTTGGAAAAGACAGAAGTGGAAATATTATTTTAATAGATGAAATCAGCCCTGACAACTGCCGTTTTTGGGATATGCAAAGTGGCGAAAAAATGGATAAAGATAGATTTCGTCAAGGTCTTGGTGGATTAACAGTAGCTTACGAGCAAGTATTAAACAGAATTTTAGGAAAATAATAGATGAAAGTAATTGTAAATGTATCTTTAAAAGCAGGTGTTTTAGACTCTCAAGGTAAAGCTGTTCATCATGCCCTAAACTCTCTTCACTTTAACGGTGTAAGTGATGTTCGTGTTGGCAAGCAAATAGTTTTAAACCTTAATGAGACAGATGAAGCAAAAGCAAGAGAAGAAGTAACACGAATGTGTGAGGATCTTTTAGCAAACACTGTTATTGAAGATTATGAGATTGAGCTAATAAAATGAAAGTAACAATTTTACAGTTTCCTGGAACTAACTGTGAGTACGACACACAGCATGCTTTCAAAGACTTAGGTGCTGAGACTGAAATTTTATGGCACAAATCAGAGAATGTTCCAAGTGATACAGACCTTTTAGTGGTTGCCGGTGGATTTTCTTATGGTGACTACCTGAGAAGTGGAGCTATTGCTAAATTTAGCCCTGTTATGAAGGCAGTCAAAGAGTATGCTAAAAATGGTGGAAAAGTTTTAGGTATCTGTAACGGTTTTCAAGTTTTAACAGAGGCTGGTTTACTTCCTGGCGCACTTAAAAGAAATGAGCACTTACATTTTCTTTCCAAGCATCATCATCTAAAAGTTATAAACAATGACAATATCTTTTTAAAAGAGTTAAATAAAAATGATGTTGTAAATATTCCTATAGCTCATCATGATGGAAACTTCTATATTGATGCAAATGGACTAAAAGAATTATATGCTAATAACCAAGTTTTACTAACATATACAGACGAAAATGGAGAGACTCAAAACCCTAATGGAAGCGTTGATTCTATAGCAGGTATTTGTAACAAAGAAAAAAATGTATTTGGGCTAATGCCTCACCCCGAACGGGCAATGGAAACTTTACTTGGTTCTGATGATGGTGTAAAAATGCTCAAAGGATTCTTGTCAGCGTGATTCGTTTACTCTTTATAAGCTTATTTTTTATCATAACTCTAAGAGCAGATTTTTTTGCTACTTCTGACGTAAATAAGAGTCAGGCAAGTGCCGTGATGCAAAAAGTTTTATACCTAAGCTTTAAAGAGATACCAACAAGAATTCTTCAGGGTGAGATATTTGCTGTAACGATTAAAACATTATCAACAGTAAAGAATTTCACAGACGTTGAGTATGAACTATCAAACTATAGAGGAATTGAGCCACTAAACTACTCTCTTCCCTACAGAGAAATAGACTCTAAGTACTATTACGATACTTTTTACTTTTTAGTAAAAGATTCTAATGCCAGACTACCTGATTTTACAGCAACTCTTATTGATGAGAGTGATACAGAATTTAAACAGACAACTCTACAAGGCACAGCATTAAATGTAATTAGCTTAAATCCAAAGAAAAATTTTTCCAATATTATTGCAGACTCTTTTGAACTTCTAGAATATAAAACAACTAAGTATGATAAAAAACATAATATTGTAGTGTTTATGGCAAAAGCTAAAAACTGTGACATAAAAGCTTTTAATCTAAGAAATGCATATAAACAAGGGATCGAATCACAAACTGAGTCTATTTTTGAATCTAAGTTGACATATTACGCTGTAATAGACAAAGAAATTCAAAATTTTACTTTTTCATACTTTAATCTTAAAGAAAACAGCTTTAATCTCATAAGCATACCTATAATCGTAGATGATGACAGCGTTACAACTCAAACTGATTTAAAACCAAAAGATCAGTCTAAAGTGATGTTAAAAATGACTATAATCGGTACTATAACATTGCTTGGATTATTTTTTATTTTATTACGCAAAAAATACATCTATTTGATTTTCATAATATTTCCTTTAATATACATAGCCTATCTCGCAGTTCCACAAAAAGATGTTTGCATAAAACAAGGAGCAAATATTTATCTTCTTCCAGTTTATAATGGAACTATTTTTGAAACGACAGAAGCTAGAATATATTTGCAAAAAGAGGGAAATGTAAAAGAGTTTGTAAAAGTAAAATTGCAAAATGAAAAAATAGGATGGGTAAAAAATGAAGATATTTGCTCATATTAGTTGGCTCTATGCAACTATAGTTATTTTCATTTCGCTGACAATATTAATATTAATATATTATTTACTTCCTAGACCGTATGCACGTAAAAGTACTTCTTGGTTTACTAGAATCGGCTTGTTTTTTTCTATCCTTATAGAAGGCAAAGAAGATCCGCAAGCTCAAATGTTCTTATTTAATCATCAGAGTGATTTAGACATAGCAGTTATGGAAACAATCACAAAAAAAGACTTGGCATGGGTTGCAAAAAAAGAACTGTTTGATATACCTTTCTTTGGATTAGCTCTTAAACTCCCTGAAGATATACCAGTAGAGAGAGAAAGTAAAACATCTTTAGTAAAATTACTCAGAAATGCTAAAGATAAGCTTGATAAGGGCAGAGTTATTACTATGGCCCCCGAAGGTACCCGTTCGACTAAAGGAAAAATGCTTCCTTTTAAGTCTGGAGCAAAAGTAATTGCAGACAAATATAAACTTTGTGTTCAGCCTGTTGTTTTAATGCAGACAGCGAAATACTACAATATTAAACAATTGTATTATAAGCCTGGACGTATTAAAGTCATATTTATGGACTCGTTTGTTGCAGACAAAAGTGATGAAAATTGGCTAAAAAATTTAAGAATAAAAATGCAAAAGGTGTATGATGATGAGCTGGCAAACAATCCTGGCCATAGGTAGTGGTGGTTTTATAGGTGCTGTTTTAAGAGCATATTTAAATGGTTTAATCTCTCATAAACTTCCGCATGACTTGCCGTATGGAACTCTTGGAGTGAATTTGATAGGTAGTTTTATAATGGGGATTTTAATCGCCTATTTTATGTATACCACTATGTTCTCTCTTCATACAAAGTCTTTTTTATCAACTGGTATATTAGGAGCTCTCACAACCTACTCAACATTTGCTATTGAGAGTTTTTTACTACTTCATGGTGGCCATATATTATTGGCTCTTGTTAATATCTCTTTAAATGCTTTTGGAACTGTTTTAATGGCGGGCAGTGGATTCTATTTAGCTAAGTATTTTACGAATAATTAAATTACTTTTTTAAATTAAAATAATCTCATCTGCGCACCATTTTGCAAGGTCGAGGTCGTGTGTTATTAAAAGCATCCCCATATTATTTAAGTTGCTTATTAAACTGCTCATAACTTCCAATTGGATTACATTATCAAGCGCTGAAGTTGGTTCATCTAAAAGCAATAAGTCTGGATTCATAAGCATCGCTCTGATGATGGAAGCACGTTGAAGTTGCCCGCCTGAAAGTTCATGGGGAAGTTTTAAAAGCAACTCATATTCTAAATTGAAATCTTGTAAGTAAGTATCTATTCCTTTTGTTGAGGCGACATCTTCAATCTGATTTAACAGTGAATAGCTTGGATGAAAAGAGCTGTATGGGTCTTGAAACACTTGAGAAGATCTGGAGGTTTTTATATCTCCAGAGAAAGCCTTTAAATTTTTTAAAATTAATTCAAACAGTGTGCTCTTTCCTATTCCACTTGCTCCAACTATAGCTTTTATTTCACCCTTTTTTAAACTGATCGAAAAATTATCAAAGAGTAATAAATCTTTTATATAGCCAAATGATAAATTTTTTACCTCTAAAACATTACTCAAAAACTAACTCTTGTTGAGTGCCAGATAAAGTTTTGACAACTCTTTATAAAGAATTTGAGGCTTAATATCATTGTTATGTTCCCAGATACGTTTCATAATGACATTATCTTCTTCTCCGTCCCATATTTTCATATATGAGCCCTCTTTATAACCATTGTCTTGTCGGAATTGGTTTAAAATATTTTTTCCGATATAAAGTCGGTAAAGAGTTTGTAAATCTAAACCACACATAACTACTAAATCAAAGAACTC
>JAGXIA010000036.1 GCA_024635885.1 Helicobacteraceae bacterium
GGCATGTGGAAATTTAAATAAATTTACGGTTCGAAAATGGATACCGCTTTTTTCTCTTTAAAATGAAAGTGTATTTCTAAGTTTGACATATATAAAAGTACGGGCACAATAACTAATGATGAAATAACTGCAGCAATGGTTCCAAAAATAAGGGCAACTCCAAGACCGCCAAAGACAGCATCTCCTGCTAGAAGAGTAGAAGCTAGAATAATAGCTGCTGCAGTTAAGATAATAGGTTTTGCACGTGTTGCTGTTGCGTATGCTATAGCTTCTGCTTTATACATACCCTTGTTAGCCATTAATGATTTTGTAAAATCGATTAACAGTAAAGAATTACGAGAGCTAATCCCGATAAGGGCTATGAAACCTATAAGGGAGGTAGCTGTTAAGAAAAAAGTATCTGCTGAAAAGATATCCATTATAAAATGTCCGACAATTACACCTATTATAGAAAGGAATGAACCTAAAAGAATAATGCCGCTTAGAGTATAACTTTTATAGTAAATGACCATTAATAAAAATATAAGAACAAGCGCTGCTATAAAAGCTGCTCCCAACTCAACAAAAGTATCAAGTGTTACTTCCATTTCTCCATCCCAAATAAGCTTGTAAGTTTTCATTGTTGATTTTTCTGTTAAATGAAGATTAAAGAGACCAACTTTTTCAATGTCATATTCATCAGTGAAAGTATCAAGTATTACATTTCTAGCTTCCATTAATGGATAAACTTGAGACACCATATCTGTCTCAGCCATAACATTTGTCATTTGATGCAGATTCTTACTCATAATCATAGGGTTTGAACTTTTAGGAGTAATTGTAATGAGTTCTGTTATTGGAATCATCATTCCCATTTTATTCATAAGTTTTAAAGATGAAAGTTTCATTTGAACTGCATGAATATCTTTTTCTGTGAATTTTTTTGATTTTTCGCTTAAAGATAGGTATATTGGAACTTGATCGTTATATACATCTGAATTTTTAAAAGCTATCTGCATTCCCTCAAAAGCTAAATATAAAACGTCATTTAACTGCTTCATTGATAGTAATGAACGAACTACTTTGGTACTATCTACTTTAATTTCATAAGTATCATAAATATTGTCTTGCATAATATCGACATCAACAAGTCCGTCTGTCTTTTTAAATACATCGGAAACTCTAGATGCAATTTTTCTGATTCCATTAGCGTCCTTTCCATATATTTCAGCAACCACTGCAGCTAAAACTGGAGGACCGGCAGGTGGCTCTACGAATGTAATAATAGTGTTTGGATAAATAGACTCACAACTACTTTTTATAAGAGGTCGCATTCTTTGAACCATTAAATATGAAGGTTCATCTCTATTATGTTTTTTTGTTAGATTTAGAACTATTTCTGCTACATTTTCTGAATTTTTAAACTGTGAACCTTTCATCAAACCGGCAAAATCCAAAGGAGAACCAGTACCTAAAAAAACTTCTGTGTCAGTAACTTTATTTTCTTTTTGAATAAAGCTTACTATACAATCAGTTACTTGTTTCGTCTGTTGTATTGAGCTTCCATTTGCAAGTGTAGTATATATTGTAAATGTGTCATTATTCTTGCCTGGCAACATTTTTGCAAGTACGAGTTTAGTCGGAGCTATCATTAAAATAGAGAGTATAAAAGCTATTAAAGTTGCAAAAAGTATAATTTTTCTTTGCTTGGAGCTTTGTATTCCTGTAAAAATAGCATTTTCAAACTTTTTAAACATTAGTGGCTCCCTTTTTTACTATGGTCCGGTTTTTTAAGCATTCTTACTGCCAGATAAGGTGTGAATATGTAGGCAACAAAGAGTGATGCAACAAGGGCTACAGGAACATTGGCTGGAATAGGTTTCATAAATTGCCCCATCATCTGACCAACAAAAGCCATAGGAACCATAGTCATTATAATAGCCAGTGTTGCTATATTCGTCGGTGGACCTATCTCATCAGTAGCTCTAATCATAAGCGTATCTACGTCTTCATTTATTGACTCTATGGAGTGATAGTGTCTGTGAATGTTTTCAATAACAATTATAGCAGCGTCAACCAAGAGTCCTAAAGATAATAAAAAGGCAAAAAGGGTAATACGGTTTATTGTCTGACCTGTTAAGTATGCAGTAAATAAAGTAATAGCTAAAATTGCAGGAACGGTGAAAGTAACAATTAATGATTCTCTCCAGCCAAGAACAAATGCCAGTAAGATTGCAATAATTAGAATTGATAACAGTAGATGAAGTACAAGTTCATTTACTGCTTCATTTGCTCTTTCGCCATCATTTCTGGTGATAACGAAATTAATACCATTTTCTTTTAAAGACTCTTTATATGTTTCAAGCTCTGTCTTAACGGCATCGGCAATAATAACAGCATTTGTGCCTTGCAGTTTTGAAACAGTTAAAGTAACTTGTTCCTGTAGAGGTGAAAATTTACTATTTTCATCTTGTATACTAATTGAAACAGATTTAAAATTTTGAATATCATAAGAGCTTTCTACTGTAGCAATTTGATTGAGATATATTGGAGAACCCATGTATTGAGCCACAATAATATTGCCAATATCTTTTTCGTCTTCAATGGCATTTTTTACACCAAGCATGACTATTTTGTTGTCTTTAGATTTGTTTTTTATAGCTGGAAGACTGTATGACAATGACTCTACAGCTTGAACAATCTGACCCATAGAGATATTGTAACCAGAGAGTTTATTGATATCTACTTCTATATTGAATTGATGTTTATTGCCACCTTTTACTTCAGTAACTGCAACGTTCTCAAGACCGTTTATTTGGTGTTGAATATTTTTTACCTTGTCATAAAGTTCTGTTTTACTCATATTTGGATTATTGGAAAAAAATGCGACCGTGACAATTGGTATATCAACATCAATATCAAGTGGTTTAATAATAGGGTTCTTAGCACCTTTTGGAAACATGCCGGAATTTTGCATAATTTTATCATACACTTTTAGATTAGAACCCTCTTTTTCTTCACCAATGTAAAAAGCCACATTCACTATGCCGACATTATCCATAGCCATTCCACTAATGTTTTCGACACCTTTTACTTCTTTTAGTTTTCTCTCAAGAGGTCTTACAATAACTTTTTCAATCTCTGTTGCACTTGCTCCAGGTAAGGCTACGATTACAGTAGAACCACTCACTACCATTTGAGGGTTTTCTTCACGCGGCATTATTGTTAAAGCTAAATAACCTATAACTAATAAAAATATACCAAGAACAGGAGTAAGCGGACTGCGTAAAAACGCTTTAGCTAATTTACCGGCAAAATCTTTTGGTTCATAGGGTTTATGTTTATTCATATTCTTTACCTTAGTCGATGCTGATCGTAGCGTACATACCAGGATATACCGATTTATTTTTATTTTTAAATGATATCTTTATTTTAAAAGAGTGGGTCATAGGATTTGAGCTTGGAATAATCGCACTCACTTTTCCAGTTTCTACGATTTGTAAAGAGGGAATTTTTACAGTTACTTTTTTCCCATGTTTTATAAGAGCTAGATTGCTTTCTGCTATTTCAGCTGATATTTTTAAGTTCGTTAAATCTGACAAAACAATAGCAGGCATTCCTGGCATTGCCATCTCTCCTACATTAATATTTTTAGCAATTATAACTCCATCATTGGGAGCTTTTATATTTAAGTACCTATACTGATTTTTAACTTCTTGCAGTCGAGCTTGAGCTTGTATGACTTGTTTTTGAGCAATTATAACCATATTTTCCATGTTGCGTTCTGCAAGGGCAAGATTCTCAACTTCATATTTTGAAACCATGTCTTTTTTTAAAAGTCTTCTATGTCTTTGAAGGTTTAATTTAACATTCATATATTTGTTTTGATACATTTGAAGTGATAGTTGTGCTTGTGAAATAGCAAGTTGAACTTGAGTTAAAGCAGAGTCTATTTCTTTAGAATCAATAGTATAGAGGAGATCACCTTTTTTTACATAATCACCTTCTGAAACTTTTACATTTGTTACAAAACCCATAAAGCGGCTTGTAATCATTTTTTCATTATCTGAAATCACGCTTCCTGAAAGAGTTAAAGTCTCCGCTATGAGTGAAGCTCCAAGTGCCATTAGTAGTAAAAGCTTTTTTATCATTTTTGTTCTCCGTTTGCTAATTTTTCAAGTTCAAATATTCTTTGATTACGCTTGTTTTTTGTTTGTTGAAGTTGCAGTATTTTTTTAATTTCTTCTGACTGTTTAATTATTACATCGCTCATAGAAATGAGCTTTTCTCTATATCTGCCTTCGTAATTAGTATAAATTTCACTTGCAAGGGCTAACTCTTTTTGCAAAGAGCTAATGTCAGAATCTAGGGTTATGATTTCTGTTCTAATTTTGTCAACCTGAAGTGTAATGCCTTTTTGTGCAAGTTGAAGCTGAGTTTTAGTTTTAAGTTGCTTTATTTGAGCTTTTTGCAGCTTTGCATTGTCTATACCGCCGTTAAAAATATTCCAGCTAAGTCTGGCACCGACTGTGTAAGACTGATGGTCGTCTGCATTTCCTAAAAAAGTATCATCAGCAGTTGCAACTTCTGCAAAAGCTCCCACCATTGGATAATAAGATGATTTGGAGACATCAAGCATGCCTTCTTGAACTTCTAGACCTGCTGAAGCTTTTTTAATATCGAGATTTTTGTTTAAAATGTCTTCATTTGTAAATACAGGCATAAGTACATTTTCGCGAGGAGTAGTAATGTTTGTTATTTTTTGATTGAGTAAAAAACTGATGTAATGATAAAGCAGTTTTTGATTAGAATCCATTTGAGTAATAAGCCTCTCGACATTCCCTTTTTTTGCCTGAACCTCAAGTAAATCAACTTTTTTTGCATAACCGACATCTATCATGCTTTGTGTCGTATCTTCTAAAGTCTCTATATTATGAAAAATAGTATTTAAGTTTTTTATTGATTCTTCCAAAAGAGCCATATCGTAAAAACTTTTTCTCAGTTCATAAATTTTCTCATTAACAACTTGCTCTTTTTCTAAGCCTTTCATTTTTGTCATAGCATTCATAATCTCTGAATAACTGCTTATCTTAAAACCTGTGAAGAGGGGAATTTCATACTTGAGTTTGCTTTGGAAAAAGTTTCTTGCGTCGGGGTAGTTTAATCTATCAGGTGGAGTTGTATAAGCGCTTTCAGGAATAGGTTGTCCCGCACCCATTGCTGGTGTAGCTACATCCATAAACTCTTTAGCTCCAAAATCACCAAAAGTAGCTTCTCTCGAAGCAAGTTTAAACCCGAACACATTCCCCGCGTCATTAGAGTTCGAAAAATCCTGAATAAAATCTAACTTACCCCAGTGCTTTCCTGAGGCTGTTTTTTCATCTTCTTTAGCGGCTTTTACATCCAATGTAGCAGCTTGTATTTCCAGATTTTGAGATTTTAAAATTTCGATTGCCTCACTAAGTGTCAATGAGTCTGTGGTAGCTATCTGTGCAGCATTTAAAGTTAAAGATAAAAAAAGCATGAAAATTATTTTTTTTGTCAAAAATGCATTTGTATATGTACGCATTTGCCCTCCAAAATTATTATATATTAAATTTATTGTGTAAGCACAGATTATAACATATATTTGCTATCCAAATATCATATTAAAATCAAATTACTGAATCTACAGCAGAAACAGTATAATTGTACAAAGGCTAAAATATGAAGTATATGTTTATTGTATGTGTGTTTTTATTCTCTTTATTTGCAAACGAGTTAAAGTATGAAACATCGCCATACTTACAACAGCATGCGACAAATCCAGTCAATTGGTTACCTTGGGGTGAGAAGGCTTTTGCTAAAGCTAAAAAAGAAAATAAGCCGGTGTTTTTATCTATTGGATATTCCACATGCCATTGGTGTCATGTTATGGCAAAAGAATCATTTGAAAACGCAGAGATAGCAAAACTTTTTAACAAGTATTTTATATGCATAAAAGTTGACAGAGAAGAGATGCCGCATTTAGACAGCTATTATCAGCAAGTTTATCAAAAAGTCAAAAAGCATTCAGGCGGCTGGCCCTTAAGTATTTTTCTAAGCTATGATAAAAAACCCTTTTATATAGCTACATATATTCCATCAAAAAAACAGTCTTACCATGAAGGCTTAGATACGCTTTTACCTCGAATAAATCAAGAATACAGGTCTGATTATGCATCGATAATGAAACGCATAGAGACAATAGAATCGATAATGAGTAAACCACTAGAAGTTGCTAAAAATAAAAACAATGATATCTCTGTAAAAACACTTGTCGACGCTTTAAATAAAGACTATGATGAAATTTATAGCGGATTCTCAAGGAACAAAAAATTTCCAGAGGCTTCAAAACTGGCTTTAATGATGGACTTGGCACTGATTGAGCAGAACAAAGACTTAGAAGAGAAGAGCTTAAAGATGCTTGACACTATGGCACTTCGCGGCTTATATGATCATGTCGAAGGTGGTTTTTTCCGTTACGCTGTTGATGCAGCCTGGGAGATTCCACACTTTGAGAAAATGCTTTATAACCAAGCGGAATTGATTCCTTTATATGTAAGAGCCTATCTTTTAACAAATAAAAAATTATATAAAGACGTAGTAGTTGAAACTATAAATATGCTTGATAAAAGGTTTGTGAAAAATAATTTATATTACAGTGCCAGTGATGCCGATACTCACCACAAAGAAGGCGATTTTTTTCTGTTTTCTACACAAAACATAAAAGATGCTTTACAAAACAATCCACATGCCAAAGAGATAAAAGATGCTTTAGAATTTACAATGTATGGAAATTTTGAAGGAAATGTACATCTTAATTTCTATACAAAGAACAGACCAAAAGGTTTTGTGCAATTTAGAAATGCTTTAGTGAAAATAAGAGACAAAAAAGAGTACCCTTTTATAGATAAAAAAATAAATACAGCTTGGAATTCTATGATGATAGAAGCACTTTACAGCGCTTCTTTAATAGATGAGAAATATCTTCAAAAAGCAAATAATCACTTGAAGGCATTAAAAGAGTTTATGTTTGACAAAGGGGAGTTGTATCATCAGAGTTTA
>JAGXIA010000005.1 GCA_024635885.1 Helicobacteraceae bacterium
ATCCACATGCCAAAAAGTATAAGTAAAAACAAATGTGTGATAACTATAGAGTGTGAAAATGAAAATATTGAGTTTGATTTGTCGAGTATGAGTAAAACTATAAAACAAGTTTAGATATAATCATTAAAATAAAAATATATAAAAGAGAATAAAATATGCAAAAAATTGAGCCAATGACACTTTTCGGTTATGAAAAACTACAAGCTGAAGTAAGAGATTTAAAACAGGTTAAAAGACCTAGAACTGTAAAAGACATAGAAGAAGCACTAGAGCATGGTGACTTAAAGGAAAATGCTGAGTACCATGCAGCAAAAGAACAGCAAAGACAGATAGACGGGCGTTTAGCAGATTTAGCTGAGCTTATAGGTTCTTCTAAAATAGTTGACCCGAGCGAACTCGAACACTCTGTAGTCAGTTTTGGCTCAACACTTGTTTTGACAAATATGGAGACGGATGAGGTTGTGACTTATACAATAGTCGGCGGTTGTGAGAGTAACCCGGATATGGGTCTTATCTCTTTTGGCTCCCCTTTGGCAAAACAGCTTTTAGGCAGAAAAGAGGGTGATGAAGTTAAGGTGACTCTTCCCGGCGGATCAAAAGAGTTTGAAATAGAAGAAATAAGATATCAGGAAATAGTTTTTGAGTGCAATTAATGTTGGAATAATCGGAGCAACTGGATACACAGGTTTAGAACTTGTAAAAATACTGATAAAACATCCTGGTTTTAATTTAAATTATGTTGCCAATTCTGAAGGCAATACTACAATTAATCAGCTTCACCCCTCTTTGAACGGTGTGTGTGAACTGGAAGTTAAAAAAGCCGATGCAGATGAGTGTGCTTCGTCTTGTGAACTAGTGTTCTTAGCGCTTCCTCACCAAACTGCTATGGTTTTTGTTAAACCTTTGTTGGCATGTGGAATTAAAGTTGTAGACTTATCAGCCGACTACAGATTAAAGCAAGATGTGTATGAAGAGTTTTATACATCTCATAGTGATCCAGAAAATTTGAAACATGTTGTTTATGGTCTTCCTGAACTCTATCGCGAAGAGTTGAAAAAAGCTTCTCTTGTTGCAAATCCAGGTTGTTTTCCTACTTCTGCGATTTTAGGGATTCTCCCCTTTATGCAGTTCAGAATTGCCAACACTCCTATTATTGTAGACTCTAAAACAGGTGTCAGCGGAGCCGGTAAAAAACTGAGTGAAGTTACACATTTTGTAAATGTTAATGACAACCTTTTCGCCTATAATCCACTTATGCACAGACATGCACCTGAGATTGCAGAGAAACTGGGTGTCTCTTTTGATGAGGTAAATTTTGTTCCCCATTTAGTTCCTTTAACGCGTGGAATGATATCTTCTATTTACTTGCAAGTGAGCGGAGAGTTTAATGCTGAGGAAGTGTTAAAAGAATACTATAAAGAAGAGCCTTTTGTTAGAATATGTAAAAATCCGGTAGATATGAAAAATGTAGCAGGAACTAACTTTTGTGACATATTCGTAAAACAAAAAGGCAACATAGTCTTTATCTCAAGTGCTATTGACAACCTAATGCGCGGGGCTTCTTCTCAGGCAGTTGTAAATGCCAATATAATGATGGGGCTTAATGAGTCTATGGGAATTCCAAATATAGCCTATGTCCCCTAAAAGAGAGAATAGTGTGATTGAAATAAAAGAGGGCGCCTTTGTTGTTTCAGATGCACACTATTCACACCTTCGCCCGCAACTTTTAGACTTCATAAAAGAGATTCACTCAAAAAAGTTACAACCTACTCAGCTTATTCTTATGGGCGATATATTTGACACACTTTTCGGAGGTGTTCCTTACAGTGTGCAAATCAACGCCGAGGCTGTAAAACTTCTCAATGAAATTTCAGAGGAGATTGAAGTTATTTATTTAGAAGGAAATCACGATTTTAATCTTAAAAAGATATTTCCACATGCCAAGATTTTCCCGATTGCTGAGCAACCTGTTGCATGTACAAATAGTGGCAAAACAATCCTTCTCGCCCATGGTGATTTTGAGAGTGATTTAGGTTATAGAGTTTATACGGCAGTAATTCGAAACCCTTTTACTTTAGCCTTTTTAAGAGTCCTCAACTTCTTTTCATTTAATATGATAATAAAAATGTTAGATGCATATTTGAGTAAAAAAGAGGATTGCAAAGAGTTCTCCGGTTTTAGGGAATTTATATCAAAACGCCTTGATGCAAAGTATGAATGTGACTACTTCATAGAGGGTCATTTTCATCAAAACAAGAGCATGAAATTCGATAAATTTACATATATAAACTTAGGAGTTTTTGCTTGCAATCAAAGATATTTTATAGTAAAATCTTTCAAAGAAGTAGGACTGCTAGAAGAAAAGATGTTCTCTAAGGATATATAAAAATGAAAGACGACTCCTTAAAAGTTGGTTCAAATGAGATGGAACTTGTTGACTTCCGTATACTAAAGGAAGAAAACGGTGAAGTTTATGAGGGTATTTATGGCATAAATGTGTCAAAAGTACGTGAGATTATTGGTGTTCCAAGCTTAACAGAGCTTCCGGGTACTCCTGAATTTATAGAAGGTATCTTTGATTTAAGAGGGATAGTGATTCCAGTTGTAAATCTTGCAAAATGGATGGGAATTACGGGACCTGAAGATGCAGAGAAAAATTCAAGAATTATTATAACTGAATTCAATAATATTTTAATTGGCTTTATAGTTCATGAAGCAAAAAGAATTAGACGCATTAATTGGAGTGACATTGAACCGGCAACTTTTATAAGTAACTCCGGATCAATAGAGGGAAGTAAAATAACGGGTGTTACAAAAATTGAAGATGATAACGTTTTGTTGATTCTTGATTTAGAAAGTGTAGTCCAAGATTTGGGTTTATATAAACCAGACCTAGATTATGTTCCAGAAGGGCAAGAAGATTTTACCGGCTTGGCACTTGTCTTGGATGACAGTGCAACTGCTAGAAAAATTGTGAAAGATGCCTTAGAGAAGATGGGCTTTCAAGTTATTGAAGCTATGGATGGACAAGAAGGACTGGAAAAACTTGATGATTTATACAATATATATGGGGATGATTTACATAATAAGTTAAAGATTATTATTTCCGATGTTGAAATGCCTAGAATGGATGGTTTTCATTTTTCAGCAAATGTCAAAGAAGATGAAAGATTTAAAACAATACCAATTGTTTTCAACTCTTCAATTAGTGATCATTTTAGTGAAAATAGAGGTAAGGATGCTGGTGGAGAAGCTTATTTAGTTAAGTTTGAAGCGAGTTCTTTTTATGATGAAGTAGCACGTATTGTTCGTGCTCATATGAAGTAGGAGTTTAAATATGGATGAATTTCAAGAAATATTACAAGATTTTTTAGTTGAGTCTTTTGAACTGATAGAGCAGTTGGACCAAGATTTAGTCGAGTTAGAATCTAGACCGAAAGATTTGGAACTTTTAAATGGTATTTTTCGTGTTGCACACACTGTAAAAGGGGCTTCTTCATTTTTAAACTTTGATGTTTTAACACACCTTACTCACCATATGGAAGATGTTTTAAATAAAGCCAGACATGGTGATTTAATTATTGATGCGAATGTCATGGATGTAATTTTAGAGTCTATAGATTTAATGAAAGCATTGTTAGTGACTATTCGTGATACAAGCTCAGATGCCGGGATTGAAGTAGGCGAATGTGTTATAAAACTTGATAAGGTTAGTGGTGGAACTGGAGACGTTGAAACACCCGTTTCTGTTATTCCTCCTGTTATAGAAGATACTGCCGTTGAAGAAGAAGAACTTGATTATGACAATATGAGTGATGATGATGTTGAAGCAGAGATAGAGCGATTATTAGCGGAGAGACAAAGTCAGGATAAAGCTAAAAGGGCAGCTAAAATAGCAGCTGGAGAAAGTGTTCCTGAAGCTCCGCCAGAACCTATTGATGAAGATGAAAAACCAAAAGAAGAACCGGAACAAGAAGCACCTGTCAAAGCAGAACCGGTAAAAGCTCCAACACCGGCTCCAGTGACTCCCGAACCAGTTAAAGATGAAGATGCTAAAGCAGCTGCACCAGCTTCAAGAACTCCTGCAATAGTTGAACAGACTATTCGTGTTGATGTTAAAAGACTAGATCACTTAATGAACCTAATAGGAGAGCTTGTTCTTGCTAAAAATCGCTTAATCAAAATCAATGATGATGTTGAAGAAAGATATGAAGGTGAAGAATTTTTAGAAGAGTTAAATCAAGTTGTTTCTATAGTTTCTCTTGTTACTACTGACCTTCAGATTGCTGTTATGAAGACAAGAATGCTTCCAATTGGTAAAGTGTTCAATAAATTTCCTAGAATGATTCGTGATTTAACGCGTGAACTAAACAAAAAAATGGAACTTGAACTTGCAGGTGAAGATACAGAACTTGACAAATCTATTGTTGAAGAGATTGGTGACCCATTAGTACACATTATTAGAAACTCATGTGACCATGGTATAGAAATGCCAGCTGTTCGTCTTGCAGCTGGTAAGCCTGAAACTGGAACTATTACATTAAAAGCATACAATGAAGGTAATGCTATTGTTATCCAAATAGATGATGATGGTAAAGGACTGGATGCAGAGATGTTGAAAAACAAATCTGTTGAAAAGGGAATTATTACTGAAAAAGAAGCAGACTTGATGAGTGATAAAGAAGCTTTTGCTCTTATCTTTAAACCAGGTTTTTCAACTGCAGCAGCTGTAACAAGTGTCTCAGGCCGTGGAGTTGGAATGGATGTTGTAAAAACAAACATTGAAAAACTAAACGGAATCATAGATATTGAGAGTGAAATTGGTAAAGGAACGTCTTTAAAACTGAAAATACCTTTGACTCTTGCTATTATTCAAGCACTCTTAGTAGGTGTTCAAGAAGAACATTATGCGATTCCTTTAGCTTCAGTTTTGGAGACAGTCAGAATTTCTAAAGATGAAATTTATTCAGTTGAAAACCGCTCAGTTTTAAGACTGCGTGATGAAGTTTTATCTTTAGTGCATATTGGTGACATTTTTGAAGTTGAGCGTATTTTAGATTCGAGTGAATATGCTTATGTTGTTGTTCTTGGTTTAGGTTCAAGTAAATTAGGACTAATCGTTGATTCACTTGTCGGACAAGAAGAGATAGTTATTAAATCTATGGGGGACTATCTAGCCGGAATTGAAGGTATAGCAGGAGCTACAATTCGTGGTGATGGAGGAGTAACTCTTATTGTTGATGTTGCCGCACTTATGCATATGGCAAAGGGTGTGAAATCTACTTCTATGATAGAAGATAATTCATCTTCAACAAAAGAAAAAACTAAAGCTTCTGATTACACGGTTATGATAGTTGATGACTCTAAAACAGACAGAATGATAATGCGTAAAGCTCTAGAGCCTCTTGGTCTTACACTGATAGATGCTTCTGACGGACAAGAAGCATTAAGTATTCTAAAACAGGGTGATCATAATTTTGATGCAATGTTGGTAGATATAGAAATGCCTAGAATGGATGGATATTCTCTTGCAACGGAGATTAAAAAGTACAATAGATATAAAAACTTACCTTTAATAGCCGTTACCTCTCGTACAGGCAAGTCTGATCGCATGAGAGGTGTTGAATCTGGAATGGTTGAATATATAACGAAACCATACTCTGCTGACTACCTCTCGAGTGTAGTTCAAAGAAATGTTAACTTTAAATCGGAGTTCTTATAATGAGTGATAAATTAAAAGAGATAATCAATAATCAGAATAAAAAAGATAATTTGTCTATTTCTCATTCAGATGATGTAGTCCAATTAGTTGGATTTGTTATAGGTGAGGAAGAGTACGCTGTGCCAATTTTAAGTATTCAAGAGATTATAAAACCGATTGAATGGACAAGAGTGCCTCAAACTCCTGCCTATATATTGGGTGTGTTTAATCTTCGCGGATCAGTGATTCCACTCATTGACCTTCGTGTAAAATTTGGCTTAAAAGCTAAAAAACACAATGATGAGACACGTTTTTTTGTTCTCAAACAAGGAAATGAAGTAGCAGGTTTTGTTATAGACAGACTTACTATGGCCTTAAGAATTAAAAAGAGTGATATAGGGGCTGCTCCGGACACTGTGGCTGGCGATGACAGTATGATTGATGGTGTTGGTAAACAAGAGGATAGAATCTTGACAATACTTAAAGTAAATAAGTTGTTAGAAAGAGACTTTTAGTCAAGCTGTAAAATGAACAACTCATTAACACTCTCTTATACGAAAAATAAGCTCTCTTTGAATTTTTCAGGAGAGTTTACTATATACACACTTCATACATATCAAAAAAAGATAGATACGATTAACTTTTCGGATGTGAAAAGTGTAGATTTATATTTGGATGATGTACTTGCTTTTGACACTGCTGCATCAATATTGATAAATAATTTACTTCTAAATCTTTCGAAAAAAAAAATACCCGTAAATGTAATATGTACGAATTCATCTATACTCGATACAATCGAGTTGGTGAAAAAACAAAAAATGAAATCAACTGCAATTGGACATCCCAAGAGAAGAACTCTTATAGAGATAATTGGAAAGTCTTCTTACTCTAATTACATAGGCTTCTTATCCTTTATGGAATTTTTAGGGAAACTTTTTTCTACTAAGATATTTCGTTTAAGAGCTATTAAAAATACGAGGTTCAAAGAAATAGCTTTTGAGATAAATGAGAGTGCTATAAAAGCTTTGGGTATTATTGCACTGACCAGTTTTTTAATAGGAGTTGTAGTTGCCTATCAGTCAGCATTTCAACTCAAAATTTATGGTGCAAATATATTTATAGTCGATATGCTTGGAATATCGATTTTAAGAGAATTGGCACCGCTGATTACAGCTATAGTCATTGCCGG
>JAGXIA010000037.1 GCA_024635885.1 Helicobacteraceae bacterium
AAAGCCGGAAGCGTTATAGAAGACTCTATAGTTAAGAACTCAGACGTAGGACCTATGGCACATCTCCGCCCTGCTTCATATTTAGAAAATACCCATGTAGGAAATTTTGTAGAGATTAAGAAAAGTTCATTAAAAGGGGTAAAAGCCGGACATCTAAGCTACATAGGTGACGCTCAGGTTGATGAGGGAACAAACATCGGTGCAGGTGTGATTACTTGCAACTATGACGGTATAAAAAAGTATAAAACAATCATAGGTAAAAATGTGTTTGTTGGAAGTGACAGCCAGCTAATAGCACCTTTAACATTAGAAGATGATGTAATGGTTGCTGCGGGGACAACTGTAAGAAGCGGTAAAATAGAGAGTGGCAACCTAGCTCTAAGTAGTGCCAAACTAAAAACTATAAAAGATTTTTACTATAAATTTTTTGCTAAAAAATAAACTTTATAACAATTAGTCTACACACTCTTAATAAGAGTGTGTCAAATTACCAAAATATTCATTCAATTCTAGGTGAAAACCCCATCATCAGAGCATTAGACCATTCAAGTAGAATATTTATTAACCTATTATGATTAATTTTTAACCATAAATATGGTTAATCTATAAATAAATATATTATAATTTCCTGTCTTATTATGGAAGGTTACTTTTCATAATAAGATTTTACACTTCATGTTCACCTCATTTATTCCCTTGGCTGCAATATAATAGTAATCTATTGTGTTGCAGCAAAAATATTTAATTTATTAAAAAAAATAAAATGCCTAAAATTTAATCATATTATAGTATAATTTATTTCCACTGTAATATATAATTATAGGAATAAAACATGACTTGAGATGTAGAGTTTTATAACTTTATATATTAATAGATAACTAGGGTTCCGACAGAATATTCTGTGTCTGGTTCGAGAGTTGTCGACCTTAAAAAGGTTACACGGAGGGATAAAAGCCCGGGAGGCTAAAAGTCTCTTGACGTGTTTTAAACTAAATTATTCCAGGAGATAGTATGAAATTAACAAAAATGAGTTTAGTAGCAGGTCTGTTATTGGGAGCAAATCTATACGCGATCGATAATGTACAAGTTAGTGGTAGTGCCCAGGTTTTATATGGTACAGATGATAGTGTAGATTTGTTTGATAAAGGTACATCGTATGCTGATACAGCATTACACTTAGGTGTAACAGCAGACTTTGCTGAAGGCGTTTCAGCAGGTATCGCAGCTACAGCAGTATCTTCACTTGGTATGGAAAATAATATTGCTTCTGTTGCAAATACATGGTCGGGTGCACATACAGTAGATGCAAACGGTACAATCAATGATGCTATGTTTATTGATGAAGCATGGCTTTTAGGAACAACGGGAAAAACGACAGGTAAAATAGGACGCATGCCTCTTGACACACCTTTTGCGTTTATAGAAGCATGGGGTGCTTCGACAAATAATTTCGAAGCAGCGCTTGTTACGAATGAAGACCTTCCTGGTACGACACTTATGGCTGCATGGATCGGTAAATCAAATGGTTCAGGTGATCAAACAAGTGGTGCTGATAAAGGTTCGATGACAGGTACAGATGGTAAGTTTAACACTTTTGCAGCAAGCGGTGGATATGTAGTTGGTGCTATTAATAACTCATTCGAGCCATTAACGGCTAAGGCATATTACTACGGTATGACATCATTTGCAGATGCTTACTGGCTTCAAGCAGATCTTAGTATCGAAGGAATCTCAGCCGGTGCGCAGTATGCAAGTATTGATTCAGTAACTTCTAATGATGATAGTTCAGCGTATGCTGCAATGCTTGGATACGAGATCAAAGATGTTGTGAGCCTTTCAGCAGCATACTCTTCTGTTGATGATAAAGGTGACACTCCAATTTCCAATGTTGCAACACGTAATCAAGGTGCGGGTTCACAAACACAACTATACACAGAAGTTTGGTGGTGGTATGGTACAGTTGGAGCCATAGGTGCAGATACATTTACTGTTGCAGCAGAGACAACAGTAGGCGATGGTTATGATTTATATCTAGGATACTGGAATTCACAGAATGACGTAGCAAATTTTGACCTGGACGAGGTAGCATTTACTGTGTCTAAGTCTTATGGAGCTTTAGATACATCTGTTGCTATTATCTATGATGACTTTAATGATGGAACAGATTTAACAACAGCACAACTTTACCTAACATATAACTTCTAATTCTAGAAATTATTTTTCATTCTCAAGGTAACTTGGGAATGAAACTTTCCTTCAATTTTCAAAACTCCTTGTCTTACCCCTTTCCCTCTCTTGGAAGGGGTACTTTTTTTGCGCTTACTTTCTGAACCATCTCCTTGATAATCTTAAAAATAATTTTCAATTTTATATGATTGTATACTTTTTAATCAGTATTGTGTATAAAATAATTAATCTACATGATACAATACTCTCAGAAAACATGTCAATGAGGTAGTAAAACCTCTTTTAACAATAGATACCTAGGGTTCCGGTAAAGAAATTTACGTCTGGACCGAGAGCTATCGACCTCTGGAGTAGAGGTTACACGGAGGGATAAAAGCCCGGGAGGTTTTCACCTCTTGCCGTGTTTAATTTTAATCTACTCAGGAGTTTCTTATGAAACCTTTCTTCAAATCTACATCAAAAATTTTAGTTGCCACTTCATTGGTTTTAAGTATAGGCGCCTCATCTCTTATGGCAGAAGTAAAAGATAAGTTTCAAGTCTCTTGGACTATTTATGTTGGCTGGATGCCATGGGATTATGCTCAACAAAAAGGCATTATTGACAAGTGGGCTAAGAAATACGACATTGAAATTGAAATGGTTCAAGTTAATGACTATATAGAATCAATCAATCAATATACTGTAGGTAAGTTTGATGCTTGTATGATGACAAATATGGATGCATTGACTATTCCGGCTGCCGGTGGTGTTGACTCTACTGCGTTAATTATGGGTGACTTTTCAAATGGAAATGACGGAATAATTCTTAAAGACAAAAAAACTCTTGCAGATATTAAAGGTCAAAATGTTAATCTTGTAGAACTTTCAGTTTCTCACTACCTTCTTGCTCGTGCTCTTGAGAGTGTAAACTTAAGTGAAAAAGATTTAACAGTAGTAAATACTTCTGATGCTGACATAGTTTCCGCATTCACTTCTAATGACGTTACAGCAGTAACTACTTGGAACCCTCAACTTGCAGCAATTACATCCGCTGAGAATGCTAATCTTGTTTTTGATTCAAGTAAGATTCCAGGTGAGATTATAGATATGCTTGTTGTCCATACTGATACCTTAAATGACAATCCAAAACTTGCAAAAGCACTAACAGGAGCTTGGTTTGAAGTAATGAGTATTATGAAAAAAGGCGATAAAGAAGCATTGACTTTTATGGCTGAAGCTTCAGGTACTGACTTAGCCGGATACAAAAGCCAACTTAATTCAACAAAGATGTTTTATGACGCAGACGAAGCTGTTAAATTTGCCAACAGTAAGGAACTTCCTGCCACAATGAAAAAAGTAAGCGAGTTTTCTTTCGAGCATGGTATCTTAGGTGATGGTGCTCCGAATGCAGAATTTATCGGAATGGAATTTCCAGGCGGCAAGACGTTTGGAGATCCTAAAAATATAAAACTCCGTTTTGTAGACACTTATGTAAAAATGGCTGCAGAGGGAAAACTCTAAGGTATTCTTATGAAACGACTTATGAACCTAAGACCGTCTAAAGGGACGGCTATATTTCTTGGACTTTTACCATTTTTATTGGTAGCAATTATGTATTTATTTGCATCAGATGCCCGCTTGGCTGAAAATCCAAACGACAAACTATTGCCAGCACTGACTACTTTCTCTGAGGCAATAGATCGTATGGCATTTACCCCCAGTGAGCGCACCGGGGAAATTTTATTTGTTCAGGATACTGTATCATCACTCAAAAGACTTGGTTTTGGTGTTCTAATCAGTGCAATTTTAGCACTTCTTATGGGAATCCCTTTGGGGCTTATCCCATACGTTAGAAATGGGCTTTCACCATTTGTTGCGGCCTTTTCAATGGTACCGCCATTGGCTGTTTTACCAATTTTATTTATTGTCTTTGGCATGGGTGAGATTGCTAAAGTGGCATTAATCGTTATTGGTGTCACCCCTCTGATAGTTCGTGATTTACAACAAAGAGTTTCTGAAATACCGGCTGAACAGCTTATAAAAGCGCAAACTTTGGGTGGCTCAACTTGGACCATAGTCCTCAGAGTGATTCTACCTCAAATGTTACCAAGACTTTTTGATGCAGTGAGACTTACACTTGGAACTGCCTGGATATTTCTTATCTCAGCAGAGGCAATTGCTGCTACAGAAGGTTTAGGTTATAGAATCTTCTTAGTAAGAAGATATATGTCTATGGATGTAATACTCCCTTATGTTGCATGGATTACGTTTTTAGCCTTTTTATTTGATTTTATAATTAAAAAATTCACATACAAAATGTTTCCGTGGTATACGGCCGGCAAGGAGACTAAATGAGTCTGATTAGCGTTAAAAACCTCTACAAAGAGTATGGCGACAACGTAGTGCTTGAAAAACTAAACCTTGAAATAAAAGAGGGAGAGTTTTGTACCTTGGTTGGACCTTCAGGTTGTGGAAAAAGTACTTTTTTAAAAATGCTTCTTGGTCAAGAGACTCCAACACGCGGAACTTTTCTTTTTGAAGGCAAACCTTTTCCCAAGGAGCCGAGTGTAGAGAGAGGAATTGTTTTTCAGCGATATTCCGTTTTCTCTCATCTTAATGTTTTAGAGAATGTAATGCTTGGAATAGAACTGGAAAAATCTAGATTTTTTGGAAAACTTTTTGGTGCTAAACGAAAAGAAGCTAAAAAAATAGCGATGGATATGCTTGAATCTGTAGGACTGGAAAATTCTGCTTATAAATTTCCTAGTGAGCTTTCAGGCGGTATGCAACAACGTTTATCTATTGCGCAATCTTTAGTAAAAAAACCAAAGTTGTTGTTACTTGATGAGCCTTTTGGAGCGCTTGATCCAGGGATTAGTGCAGATATGCATACACTAATACAAGAACTATGGAAGAAGAATAATCTGACATTAGTTATGGTAACGCATGATTTACATGAGGGATTTCACCTGGGAACGAGACTACTTGTCTTTGATAAAATAAGACATGATCCACATGCCCCAGATAGATTTGGAGCAACTATAACTTATGATATACCTATTAGCGACACAAGCGAAACAACACTTAATAAGATTGATAAATCAATAAAAAAGAGAGAAAAAAATGATAACTAAACATAAAAATTTAAATACAGATGCAATACTTTTAGACGAGGTAATACCAGGTGGTGCTAAATGGTCTAAAATAATAAAAAAAGGTCAAAAAGTAAGAATCACTACAGAGGATGGACTTGGTTCACTCTCTATGATGTTTTATAATGCAGATAATACAGCTGAGAGATTTAACTCGGCTGACACTGCCAAAATTCAGTGGAATGCTTTTCTAGGTAAAGGAAAAGTTATGTACTCAGAACTTGGACATATTCTGTTTTCTATTACCGAAGATACAACAGACGGTATGTTAGACACAATAGCAGGGATGAATAATCCTCGTATAATAAAAAAGAATTTTGGCGAAGGAAGTTTTAACGACATCCACAATCGCTACTATAAAAGTGACCGTGAAAACTTTTTGATTGAACTTGGAAAGTATGGCATGGGCAAACGTGACATAATTCCTTGTCTAAATCTGTTCAGCAAAGTTGATGTAAAAGAGGGAAGCAAACTTGTTCTATCTTCTAAACGTCCTAAACCGGAGAGTTATGTAGAGCTTCGCGCAGAGATGAACATACTGCTGGTAGCTTCAAACACTCCACATGCTATGCAAAGCGGAGAATACAATCCAAGTCCTGTTCAAGTAACAATCTATAATGCTCCGGCAGTTACAAATGATGATTTTTGCATGAACTTCACCCCCGAAGCTAAACGTGGTTTTGAAAATAATAACAGATATTTCGCATAAGGAGAAAATTATGGCAAAAGATATAAAAAAAGCAATATATAATGAAAAAATTCCGGCAGGTGTGCCATGGTCTTATGTAGTAAAGAAGGGTCAAACACTTCGTATAGTCGATTTAGAGGGATGTCAAGCTGTCGATACACTTTTTTATAATGCAAACGACCATGAAGAACGTTACAGTGCTACAGATACCGTTCGTGAACAAGGCAGTATTTTTGTTACTACAGGAACAGAGCTTATCTCCAGTGATGATAATGTGATGATGATAATCACTGAAGACACATGTGGAAATCATGACACTCTTGGCGGTCACTGTAGTGCTGAGAGCAATACTGTTCGTTTCGGACATGACAAAAAATATATGCATAGCTGTCGAGACAACTATTTATATGAAATCGGTGAGCTTGAAATGGATCCAAGAGACTTGACAAACAACATAAACTTTTTTATGAATGTTCCGGTTGAAGAGGATGGACATTTGGCTATTGTAGACGGTATTTCTAAACCAGGTGATTACGTTGAGATGAAGGCTGAAATGGACACTTTAGTTTTAATATCTAATTGTCCCCAGTTAAATAATCCTTGTAATGCTTTTAACCCTACTCCTGCTCAGATGATAATCTGGGACACATAAGTAGAGAAAGTAACTATTATGACTCAAGTAAAAAAGTTTTGGCCTATTCTCATAGGTACACATCGTTATGAAAAGACACTTTCAACCCGAAATCAAGGCAAGGGTGTCATTATTGATGCACCAATCTTGGCTTATCTCATTGAAACTTCTAACGGGCGTATACTTTATGATGTGGGATGTGACTACAATAAAATTGCAAATGCAGTAAAGCGTAAGCACTTTTATGAACATGACGGTTTTCCTTTTGGACCGCCTCAAATGAGTGAAGAACAACGTCTACCAAACCGTTTAGCTGAGTTGGGACTGCAAAAAGAGGATGTAGATATTATTTTTTGTTCCCATCTTCATTTTGATCATGCAGGAGGTCTGTGTGAGATGTGCCATGCAGAAGTACATGTACAGAAAAAAGAACTTGAAGCAGCGAAGGCTTTGGCTGATGAGGCCTACTTTTTAGAAGACTTCGACTGCCCTATCAACTGGCGAATTTTTGAGGGTGAATATAACCTTACAACTGGTGTTCGTGCCATTGAAACACCGGGACATACCGCAGGACATATGTCTATGTTAATAGAATTGCCAAAGGGCAAACCTATTTTACTTGCCGGAGATGCAGCAGACCTGAGTGAAAATCTTGAAAAAGAGATTGCTCCAGGACTGTGCTGGCAGGATAATGAAGAGATGGCTATAGAGAGTATCCGTAAGCTTAAAAATATTTCTCTTGAGACTGGAGCCGAAATATGGCCGAATCATGATATGAAATATTTTAAATCTAAAAACTGCTTTCCCGAGTTTATTTGCTAAGAGCCAAAGAAAGCTTTTTTTTTGTTTTGCAAGACGACTTGTAAAATGTAAACACTCGGGACGGCCCGTAAACTAAAATCTAAGGATAAAAAATGTTTACCAAAGTATTAATAGCTAATCGTGGAGAGATTGCTTGTCGCGTTATTCGCACACTTAAAAAAATGGGCATTAAATCAGTAGTAGTTTATACTGCAGCCGACACTGATTCACTTCATGTAAGCCTCGCGAACGAAGCTCATTATATTGGTCACGGTCTTGCCAGTGAGAGCTATCTTGATACAAAA
>JAGXIA010000038.1 GCA_024635885.1 Helicobacteraceae bacterium
AAAATCATTAGCGACTATCTATAATGATATGGACTATCTCATAAAACAGAATCGTGTAAATTATAAAGATGAATTAATATGCTTAGAAGATTTTATTAAAGATAGAGTCGAATATTTTGAACTTATATGTCAACTTAAAAACATATCCCTTTGTCTGTCTGTATCTACACAAACAGAGATTTTTTTCAATCCTACTAAACTGCAACGTATTATTGATAATACACTGTCTAATGCAATTAAATTTTCGTACAAAAACAGTAGAATAGAAATTACTATAAAAGAAGGGGAAGAGGGTGCTGTTACAGTATCTTTTAAAGATTATGGACAAGGTATGAAAAATCCTGAAAAAATCATGGGTCGCTATTATCGTGAGGATGAACATAAAAATGGATTTGGTATTGGTATGTGTATAGTAAAATCTATAATTGATGAAGCTAAGATTACTCTAAATATTACATCTAAACTATCCGAGGGCAGTACATTTACTTATATTATAAAATCGTCATTGATTCATAAAAAGAACTTAATTGAAAATTCTATCTTATAAATATATGAATTGATTGTTTCTGATTCTTTTTAACACAATTGATGTACAATGCTAAAATATAAGGGGTGTATTATGAAAAAACTTTTACTTATTTTAGCTTTAGCGGCTTCGTTGTTTTCAACTGAACTTACTATCACATCTGAAGATGGGTTTGAACTTCATGGCTGGTTGGATAAACCTGTCCTTGCAAACAAATCAGTTCCTATTGTACTTTTTGCACATCAGTTTGGGGCGGATCATTCTACTTGGAATGCTCTTGCCAAAGAGTTTAACAACAAAGGGTATGCAACACTCAGTGTAGACCTCAGAGGGCATGGAAAATCAATACTCCAAAACAACAAAGAGAACAAAGTAATCAATGATGCAAGAATGGATCATATTAAAGAAGCTTTGGTACAGAGTGACAAGAAAATTGGCTTTGAAAAAATACCCTCAGACCTAATGGCTTGGCTTGAACATATAAGTGAAGACAAAACAATCGATATGAAAAAGCTATATCTCTTTGGTTCTTCTTTGGGAGCTGGGAGCATTATCCCTCTGCTTGGTGAGTATGAAACAAAAGGTCTTGTAGCCATATCAGCAGGCAAACCCGAAGCATTAGCAGAAGATATAGATATGGTACTTGCCACTTCCATGACAAAAATACTCTTTATAGCTTCAAAAAATGACCCCCTCGGAGCTACAAACAGAACTATTGAATATGAAAAAAAATCTATTCTAGGTACATCTTTGATTATCTATGGCAATGGTCATGGCACAGTGTTATTGCCCGAAGTGAAACCTTATATATTTGCTTTTATAAGTAATATCAAATAGGTACTATTTTTTAATTTCCGCTAAGACACCGTCCCAAAATTTTATTCTTGCCTGGATAGCCTGCAAAGCAGCTTCTTCTGCTTGGGCAATCTTAACTGCATCGCCTTCACATAAGAGTTCCAACATTCTTAGTGACATCGGACCATGAAAATCTCCATCAAGAAGAATATGACGATCTAAATAATAATGAAAGACTTCAGCCTGCTCTCGAGAGATTTTCATTTTATCGAGCAGTGCACGGAACATTTCTGGAATAATATGTTCTCTACCCAAGGCAAATGCTGCCGCAATAACGTGCGGTTTGTCACTGTTTATAAAACCAAAAGTGGTTTGCATAAACTCTTTTGCTGCAGAAGGTACGGGAGTGGTTTGTAAAGCTGTCTCAAAAGAATTTGCTGCTACATTTGCAATGAACTCTTTAATAAGTTTGTTACTGCCTTCTTTTACTTCTTCCATAGCCAAAGTATAAAGATTAAAATGACTTGTGTAAGTTGGCGTACCGTCTTTTAGAGGAATACCTTCATCAGACTCTTCTTCAAGAACAATATCATTTATAAAACGTTGAACTTGCGCGTCACCGTGTGGAAGCCATGGTGTTCTTGCCGGAGCAATGTTGTTTTGTAAGTATTTAACTAAAGACATAAAGTCCCAGACAGAATAAATATGGTGTTGCATAAAAATTGTTAGATCGTCCATATTTGAAACTGCGGCATATATTGGGTGATTTTTAAGTTCTTCTCTTAATTTTTTAATGTTTTCAAGTGGAAAAGGTGTCATCATTTATTTCTCTTTTATTTTTTAAAGAAATTTTAACTGAACTTTCTAAAAGTTGAATAAAATAAATTATATATAACTGCAAAACTGAGGCTGATAAGAGAGTTTTATGGAAGATAGATGTAGAATTTTATAAAACATGTTCAGGAGATTTGATGGAGATTATCATAGCTGGTGCAGGTATGGTTGGTTTTAGGCTTGCAACAACGCTAAGTGTAAAACATAATGTTACAGTTATAGATAAAAATGTTGATGCTATCAATATGCTTCAAGAACAGATAGATATTTTTTCTGTAATAGGCAACGTAGAAGATCCCTTAACTTACAACTCTCTTTTGGGGAAGAATGTTGACTTATTCATCGCCGTTACGGACAGTGATGAAACAAACATTATCTCATGTCTTATTATAGATGAAAGTGTGAAGGTAAAAGATAAAATTGTAAGGCTGAGAAATTCTTTCTTTGCTAAAAGCTCCATTGCTCTTAAGCTGGGCATTACAGAAGCTGTATTCCCTATAACACGAACCGCAGATTCAGTAAAATCATTGCTTGAATTTCCAAAAGCAAATAGTGTCAAAAGAGTAAATCAAAGCGATTTGCGGCTTATTTCCATACGGGCACAGCACAAAGCACAAGACTATATCACTACACAAATGTTTAATACTGAGCAGTTTTCAGTCATCGGCATTGAAAGAAATAAAGAATTTTTTATACCAAAATTTGATGAAGTGATAAAACCAAATGATCTTGTATATTTTTTTGGAAATCCTAAAGAGATTAAATCTATGTGTTCACGCATGGATACACAAATGCCAAAAATAATCAAGAATATTATTGTTTTCGGTGCCGATCCTTTAGGTATTGAAATTGCGAAAAAACTTGTAGCACCCAGTGTTAGCATAAAACTCATTGAAAGAAACCTTGAAAAATGTAAAATTGCTGCTCAAATTCTTCAGAATGACGTCACCATAATCAGCAGTCAGTACGGCAATGAACGCTTGATTAAGGAAGAGGGGCTGCAAAATGCCGATATGATGATTGCAACTTCTAAAAATGATGAAGAAAATATCGTGAAATGCATTGAAGCCAAAGAATATGGAGTAGAAAAAGTAGTTGCTATAAACAACGACCCGCAAAAGTATGCCTTAATGCATAAGTTGGGTATTGTAGTGGTCAGAGGGCAAAAGAATAATGCTTATTATTCAATCATTGAAAAGATAGGTTCCAGTTCTATTGTTAACAGCCGTCTTTTTTGCGGTGGGAGTGCCGTGGGACTGACTAGGATAATCTATGCAGATTCTACATTGATTGGAAAAATAATTAGCCCATATAAGTATGATGGACCCTACTGTATCTATATCCGGGCAGATAGAATTTTTATTTTCGATGAACCTTTTACAGTTGAAGCTGATGATTATATTATGGCTTTTTGTAAAGTTGAAGAGGAGGAAAAGGTAGGAAAATGGATATACGCTCTTTAAAAAATATTTTTAAACTTTTGTCTGTTATTGGCTTGTCGCTCAGTGTTTTTTTTATGATGCCTATTATTTTTGGCTTTATTTTTGATGAGGCATATGGAAGATTTTTAATTTTTGACGGGCTTTTATTTTTAATAAATTTATTTTTTTACTTAATCTTACTAAACCATAAAGTCGAGTTGAGTATTAAGCAAGGTATTGTCTTTGTAAACACCATATGGGTTTTGCTCGCATTTGCAGGTGCTGTACCCTTGTTGCTTTACACGGATGTTACCTTAGCTCAGGCTGTTTTTGAGTCTGTAAGTGGTTTTACGACAACGGGCTCGACAATTTATTGCGATGTTGAGGTATTGCCAAAAATGATTTTAATGCATAGAAGTCTTATGCAGTGGTTAGGAGGGATGGGAATCATAGTTCTAGGAGTAGGACTTTTTTCTCTTATTAATCCGAGTGGCTCTCTTACTCTTTTCAGGGCTGAATCAACAGGCCTTAAAATGGAGAAAATGACACCGAAAATTAAAGATACTGCTTTACGTATTTGGGGAGTTTACGTATTCCTTACCTTGTTTAATGCAATCTTGCTGAAACTTGAAGGAATGAGTTCTTTTGATGCCTTAAACCACGCCTTCTCTACTATTTCTACCGGTGGATTTTCTACTAAAAATGCATCTATGGGGTATTTTGACAACCCTATGATACTCTGGACGACAACACTGTTTATGATTCTTTCAGGCATCAACTTTTTGGCGCATCTTAAACTTTTTTCTGGTGATTTGCGCGGCTATAAATCAGAAGAAGTAAAATGGTATATAGTTATCTTTTTAATTTTGTCTGTTATGTTGTCACTTCAGCATATCTCTCACAGTGATGATGCCGTGATGTATTCATTGACCCACACATCATTTACTATCGCCTCTATAATGACAACGACAGGATTTGCTTCACTTGATTATTCCTTATGGGGACAAGGAGCAATTGCAGTTATTGTTGTTGCTATGCTTGTAGGAGGAAATGCCGGCTCAACTGCAGGTGGTGTTAAAGTGATTCGTTATGTTGTTGTCATTAAATCAATAATGGCAGACATCAAGCAAATTATTCACCCTAATGCGATTGTTAATATTTTTGTTGACAGAAACAGGATTCAAAATAAAGTACTGCATTCGACTTATGCTTTTGTCATGTTGTATATGTTTAGCATACTGATTGTTATGCTTTATCTCTTCGCAAGTGGTTATGACCTTATGACTTCATTAAGTAGTGCACTCTCCGCAATTGGAAATATAGGACCAGGTTTTTCCCTTACCGGACCAGCTGAAAACTATGCTTTTTTTGACAGTATGGATTTAAGTGTTTTGTCTGTAGCCATGATTATAGGAAGATTGGAATTTTTTACGGTACTTTTGTTGTTTAGTCGAAATTTTTGGAAACAATTTTAAACTCTGATTTTATATTCAGTCTCGTGTTAATATAATTTTTGTACAATGCTGGGAATTTAATCAAAGAGGATACCTTTTCATGGAAATTATAAGTCAACTATTACCGTTCGTATTTTTAATCGCAATTATGTATTTCGTAATTATTCGCCCACAACAAAAAGAGGCTAAAGCAAGAAAAGAGATGATTCAATCTCTTAAAAAAGGTGACAAAGTAATCACTAACGGCGGTTTCATAGTAGTTATACATAAACTTGAAGACAACTTTTTAAGTGTTAAGATAAATGATGATGTAATCACAAAAATCACTAGAGATTCAATTGCTAAAAAGTACGAGGATGAAGCTTAATTATCGCATAGTCATTTTCGCTCTTGCGATAGTTTTTGGAATTTTCTTTTCCGCTCCATCTCTTTTTCAACTCAAAGATGGCAAAAAAGTTACTTTAGGTCTTGACCTCCAGGGTGGATTACACATGCTTTTAGGTGTAAAAACCGAAGAGGCAACAAAATCCCGCATAAAATCAATTGCTGCTAGTGTTAAAAATTTCAGTAACAGAAATGATATTTTAGTTGATAGTCTTAAGTTTGATGCAACTACTACTTCATTTACTTTATTGGATGTTGATGACATTGAAAGTATGAATGACTTTTTAAAAGGCTTAAAAGGTTTAAATGTCTCCTTAGTTGGAGAAACTTACTCTTTATCATTAACTCCAGAAGAAATTATTCGTACTGAAGAACAGGCTGTTGATCAAGCTATTGAGACTATACGAAACAGGCTTGACCAGTTTGGATTGGCTGAACCGATTGTAGCACGTCAAGGTGATGAGAAAATTCTTGTTGAACTTGCAGGTATAAAAAGTCAGGAAGAAGAACAACGCGCAAGAGAGCTTATCTCACGTGCTGCAAAACTTGAACTTATGGCTGTTGATGAAGAAAGAAATGCTCGTGTTTACAAGATGAGTGCTTCTGATGCTGCCGCATATGGCGATGTGATTTTAGAAGATGTGAAAAATCCTGCTATTAAGTACCTTGTTCGCGAAATTCCTATTTTAGATGGGAATATGCTGACAGATGCTTCAATGGGCTTTGATCAAAATAACAGACCGCTTATTAACTTCAAGTTAAATGCAGAAGGTGCTGAAATTTTCGGTGATTTTACCGGAAAAAGTGTTGGAAAAAGATTGGCAGTTGTTTTAGACGGTCAAGTCTATTCTGCACCAAACATAAATGAGCGTATCGGTGGCGGTTCAGGTCAAATTTCGGGAAACTATACTGTAATGGAAGCAAAAGATTTATCTATCGCTCTTCGTTCAGGTGCGCTTTTAGCTCCGATTTATTTGATGGAAAAACGTTCAGTCGGACCAAGTTTGGGTGCTGACAGTATTAAAGCCAGCATGGTTGCTCTTATTGGCGGATTTATCTTAGTAATTGCTTTTATGCTTATTTATTACAGAGCAGCCGGTGTGATTGCAAATATTGCACTGATTGCTAATTTATTTATTATATTGGCAGTTATGTCACTTTTTGGTGCGACGTTAACCCTTCCAGGTATGGCGGGTATTGTCCTTACTGTCGGTATGGCAGTAGATGCAAATGTTATTATCTCTGAGAGAATCCGAGAGTTGATCTATGAGGGTAAGTCTATGCATAAAGCTATTGAAGAGGGTTATTCAAATGCTATGCGTGCAATTTTAGATGCAAATATTACTACTCTTATTGCTGCTGTTGTTTTATACGCTTATGGAACCGGTGCTATTAAAGGTTTTGCTATTACTATCAGTATTGGTATTTTGGCTTCTATGCTTACTGCAATTCTTGGTACTCATGGAATCTACCAAATGTTAGAATCTAGAATTCAAAAAAGTCACAACAACCGTTTTTGGTTTGGAATTAAAGGTTAATTATGGAATTTTTTAAATATACAAGAACCTTTAATTTTATGGGCAAGTCTAAAAAAGCTTTAGTACTCTCGGTACTTCTGGTTTTAGCTTCTTATGCTCTCTTGGTAACAAAAGGTCTTAACTATGGTGTTGACTTCGCTGGTGGAACGATAGTTCAGGTTAAGTATGACAAGACGGCTCCTATTGATGAGATGAGAGAAAAACTTAAGTCTAACATTCTTTTCGACGGTGCTACAATAACTGAATTTGGCGCACCTGATGAAGTTGTTATTCGTATGAAGAGTACTACTGGAAATGTTACCGTTGATGTTGGTGATGTGACTAGAGAAGCTTTAACAGGTACAGGTAATTATACAATCCGTCGTGTTGATATTGTAGGTCCAAAAGTAGGTTCAGAACTAAAAGAGAAAGGGATAATGTCTTTAGTATTTGCTATTCTTGGAATTTTGGTTTATGTAGCATTTAGATTTGAATGGAGATTCGCTGTAGCTTCTATAGTGGCGCTTGTCCATGATATTTCTATTGCACTTGGTGCCATTACTCTTGTGGGTTTAGATGTAAATCTTGATGTTCTTGCTGCTCTTCTCACGATTCTAGGGTACTCTCTAAACGATACGATTATAGTATTTGACCGTATTCGTGAAGGGATTACTGATTCTAGAAACGTTGCATTGTCTGATACAATAAATGAGTCTATTACTAGAACCTTAGCAAGAACAACATTGACTTCACTTACAACTTTCTTTGTTGTGTTTACTCTGTTTATGTTTGGCGGTGAGATTATACATGCCTTCTCTTTTACACTTCTCGTGGGTATCGTAGTGGGTACATATTCTTCTGTTTTTGTTGCTTCACCTATCCTTCTATGGTTTGGTTTTGATGTGAAAAACTACCATAATAAGTTGGCAGAAAAAGCAAAAAGAGAAGCAGAAAAACAAAGAATGCGTGACCAGTATGAATCTGGAGTTATGTAAATAACGAAACTATTAAACTATAAATAATTCCCAAAGTTATTTGGGAGTTATTTATGCTCTGCTACTTATATCCTCTTCAGTCACCCCTTAAGATACTTTTTGTATAATCACCCTAATAAATTAATACACAGCGTTAAGGATATTCAATGGATTGGGGTAAAGTAATATACGTGTTTTTCTCACTAATGAGTTTAACATCGATAGCAGGTTTTTTATATGAGCAAAATGCGGTTGTACTCTTTGTTGCAGCGAGTCTAAATCTAGTTTCTACATTTTTAAAAATTGGTGTTAGAAATCTTCTTTCAGCGGAGCTTTTTGCTTCATCATTAGTGGCTGATTTACACCTTATTCCAGCATTTATCTATTTAGAGATTGTCGGAAATATTCAGTGGGCTATAGCCTTGGCAATTGGAGCTTTAATAGCGAATATATTTTCTATAGGGTTAGTTTATATAGAAAGTTCTAAAACACACGAAGAGTATTAGTTAAAAAAGCATTTAGTTGCAGACAAAAGCTAGACTCTTTTGGAGTCAGAATAATTTAATAAATCAGGAAAAAATAATTGGAATATAATTCAAAAACTGTAGAAAAAAAATGGCAAGACTATTGGAAAGAGCATAAAAGTTTTGAGCCGAGTGATGATTTTTCTAAAGAGAAAAAATATATACTAAGTATGTTTCCATTCCCTAGTGGAAGACTTCACATGGGACATGTGAGAAATTATACTCTAAGTGATGCATTTGCACGTTACTATAGACAGCAAGACTTCAATGTATTGCATCCAATAGGCTTCGACAGTTTTGGAATGCCTGCTGAAAATGCTGCTATTAAGAATGGTTCACATCCTAAGGCTTGGACTTATGACAATATAGACTATATGAAAAATGAGTTTTATGCACTCGGTTTTTCATTTTCTCGTGAGAGAGAACTTGCAACTTCTGATGAACTATATACAAAATTTGAACAATCATTTATAATTGATATGTATGAAAAAGGCTTGCTTTACCGTAAAAAAGGGATGTTGAACTGGTGTCCTCATGACCAAACTGTTTTAGCCAATGAACAAGTTGTCGAAGGGTGTTGCTGGAGATGTGACACGCCTATAGAAAAAAAAGATATGAACCAGTACTACTTCAAAATTACGCAGTACGGCGATGAACTTCTTGATGATTTAAAAAAGCTTGAGGGTGGCTGGCCTAAACAGGTTCTTACTATGCAGGAGAACTGGATAGGAAAATCAAACGGTTTGGCTTTTGACCTGTTTTTTGATAAAGAGTCATCTAGTAAATTAAATAACACTTTTAAAAGTTTTGATGTCTTTACAACTCGTCCAGACACAATTTACGGCGTAAGTTACACAGCGCTTGCTCCAGAACATGAAATAGTGACTTACATGATAGAGAACTCTCTTTTATCTGATGAAGTTGTAGCACAAATCAAAAAGATGAAAGCAACATCGTCTATTGACAGACAAAAAGAAAAAGCCGGAATAGCACTCGGTCTTGATGTTATTCACCCCTTGAGTGGAAAAAAAGTACCGGTTTGGATAGCGAACTTTGTTCTTATGGATTATGGAAGCGGTGCTGTTATGGCAGTGCCGGCGCATGATGAGAGAGATTTTGATTTTGCCAAAAAGTATGACTTGCCTATAAATGCTGTTATAAAGCCTTTGGAAGGTGAACTTGAAGCTGACAAGGCTTATACAGAAGTTGGAGAGCTTTTTAATTCTGGCGAATTTGACGGGCTGAACTCTAAAAAATCTCAGTACAATATCATCAAGTATTTTGAAGAGAACAAAATCGGTAAAAAAACAACCAACTATAAACTTAAAGATTGGGGTGTGTCTCGCCAGCGTTACTGGGGTACGCCTATCCCTTTTGTCCATTGTGACTCATGCGGAATAGTAATGGAGAAAAAAGAAAATCTTCCTATAGCTCTTCCTGATGATGTTGAAATTACAGGAGAAGGTAATCCACTGGATAATCACCCGACTTGGAAGCACTGCAAATGTCCGGCATGTGGAAAGGACGCGATTAGAGAAACCGATACGATGGATACTTTTGTTGAATCTTCATGGTATTTTTTACGCTTTTGTGCATCGCCGAAGAACTGGGAAAAAGAGGCATTTTCAAAAGAGCAAATAGCGTATTGGATGGGTGTTGACCATTATATTGGTGGGATTGAACATGCAATTCTTCACCTTTTATATGCAAGATTTTTCACAAAAGTTTTCCGTGATTTAGGTTATGTTGAATTTGATGAGCCTTTTGATAAACTACTCACTCAGGGAATGGTGCTTAAAGACGGTGCTAAAATGAGCAAGTCTAAAGGTAACACTGTTGACCCTGATGCAATAATTGCAAAATACGGGGCAGATACGGCAAGACTTTTTATTCTTTTTGCGGCACCTCCAACTCAAGAACTTGAGTGGAATGACAGTGCAGTTGAAGGTGCATATAAGTTTATTAAAAGATTTTATGAGCGCTCTGCCAATATAGTTAAAACAGATACTATACCTACAATTGATCATGCTTCTTTAAGCAAAGAGGAGAAGTTTGCGAGAAAGAAAGTCTATGAAGCTCAAGTGCGTGCTAATGATGTTTATAAAGAAAGATACACATTTAACACAATGATAGCAGGTGTTATGGAAGCTATGAATGCTTTAAATACTCAGAACAATTCTGATGTATGGAGTGAAGGTTACTGGATTTTATCTTCTATAATGGAACCAGTTATTCCACATACCAGTTGGGAAATTAGCAGTCAATATTTTTCACGAAACAATCTCTCTGCTCAGAAAGTTTTGGATGAAGTTTTTGTAGAAGAGAGCCTTACTCTTGGAGTATCTATTAACGGAAAAAGAAGAACTGAAATAGAAGTAGCAATGGATGAGTCCAATGAAAATATAATTGCACTTGCTAAACAGAGTGCTGCAAAGTGGCTCGAAGGTCAAACTATAATAAAAGAGATAGTAGTTCCTAAAAAACTTGTAAATCTCGTAATTAAAGGCTAACTTTGAAAATATTTCCACATGCCAATAATTTTATACTGTTGATTTTAATAGCCACAGTATTCTCGGCATGTGGATATAAACCAAGTTCTAAATTCTCTCGTGATGTTGTAGGAGAGAATATAAGCACAAGTGTTGTAATATCTGCACAGGATCCTGAAAATACAGTAATTATAAAAGATGCTGTTGACAGTGCAATAATTTCAGTATTTCATGCTTCACTAACAAATCGTGAAAATTCTGAAACTCATTTAAACTTAAGTATAGGAAACCCATCATATACTCCAGTACAGTATGACAGTGATGGTTTTGTTGTTGGCTATAGAATGAGTATTACTTTAAATATAACAAAGTATCATGAGGGCTTAAGTAAAAACTACAGTGCTAGTGGAACCTACGATTTTGCAGTAGTTCCAAATGCTGTTGTTACAGAGCAAGAGAGATTTGACGCTATTAAATACAGTGCTGCCAAAGCTATACGCTCGTTTATTGCGCAAGTTTCAGCAGAGGGTGCTAGAGCTAAAAGTAAGGAATAGAGATGACGATACAACGCATTATTAAACAGACTATTAAACGCTTAGAGTTAGAAGGTAAGATGTTAACTCCTGATTTTTATGCAGAGGCATTCTGTATAGAAGCTAAAAAAGCGGGTATGGATGTTGAAGATTGTAATCATGTTAACAAGCTTACCAAAACATTAAATGCAGAGTTTCAAAAAGAACTTACACAATACAGAATAAACAGCATGAATGAACTTGTTCGTTTCTTAATCTCAAAATTAAATAGAACAAAGTCTACGCAATGCTCCGAAGCTCTGGAAGCTTATAGTGTTTTCACAAAAAGAATTTTACAAGTTATAGAAGTTTTACATAATCAAGAAGCAACTGCTTTGGCTAAAAAAAGTATAGACCTTTTAAACTCAAGTCCAAATGCTGCTCAAGTAGAACAGTTTAGACAGCTGTGGGTTAACTTTATTACTACTTATGATGATTCATTTTTAACAAAGCTAAAAACATTAGGAACAGTAGACAGCAATAATTTGAAAAAAACAATTGAAAATTTAAACCTTTCAATAGGCACGCCAAAAGAATCTAATAAAAATTTACAATTAGAAAGAATATCTTCACTTCTAGTATTCTCTTTAGTACCTTCTATAGCATCTAGTGCTAATGACACAATTGCAATATTAAGTGAAAGAATTAAAAATGATCCATCTATTTTGGAGAGTGAAGGTATAGAAAGTGAAATAAAGGCTGCAATATCATATAGAATAGCTCTTGATAAAAAGAGTGTTCAAGAGATGATTCAGTCACTTGATGGAGTTCTTGATAAACTCTCAGTAAGACTTATTGAGATGATCGAGCGTTCTGATAACTCAACGGTAGAAATTCAGCAGATAAAAAAAGAGTTAGAATCATATAATGAAGAGTCTTCGGGAAATTTCAACATTGCACATAAAAAACTTTTCACTATTGCAGTAGCATTGGAAGAGAATACTCAACTTTTAAGCAAAGATTTAAATACGCATAAAGGTGCAGTAAATCAACTTGCTAAAAAAATTAAAATACTTGAAGCAGAGTTAAAAGCTGTTAAAAAAGAGTCTAAAGAAGACTTTTTAACAAAGCTGTATAATCGACGTGCACTAGATGAATTTTTATCAATCAAAGAAGCTGAATATGAGAGATATGGACATAATTATTCTATAGTTTTATTTGACCTTGACCATTTTAAAGCTGTTAATGATACCTTTGGACATGACGCAGGAGATGCTATACTTTCTGCCTTTGCAAAAATACTTAAAAAAGAGGCAAGAACTGTTGATATTGTGGGCAGATATGGCGGTGAAGAGTTTTTAGCCATTCTTAGTGAAACTGGGACTGAAGGTGGAGTTATTTTTGCACAAAAGGTAAGAAAACACGTACAAACGGCTCGTTTTATGTACAAGGGAGAGAGAATTGACATAACACTCAGTGCTGGTGTTTCTGAAAGGTCCAAACACACGTCTGTGAAAAATGTTATAAATTCTGCTGATGAGTATTTGTATAAGGCAAAACAAGATGGAAGAAATCAGGTAGCTTATAAATAAAAATGCTACAAGAATTTTTAGAAAATAAGCCACTGTACTATAATGAAATAGACTATGCCCGTATGCCTAGAGTGTATGAAAAGATAAAGTCTCATTTTAATATTTCAAAAATCGTGCACATTGTGGGCACAAACGGAAAAGGCACTACCGGCAGATTTTTAGCAGCTGCTCTTGTTTACCAAGGTTTCAAAGTAGGGCATTACACCTCTCCTCATATATTAGAATTTAATGAAAGAATATGGTTAAACGGCAGTAATGTAACAAACGCAGAACTTGAGTTGGCACATGAACAATTACAAGTAATTTTAACAACAAAAGACTCTGAGCAACTCAGTTATTTTGAATATACAACACTTTTAGCAATGCTTGTTTTCAAGATGTGCGACTATATTATTTTAGAAGCCGGACTAGGTGGTGAGTATGATGCAACTGCAGTCTTTGCTAAGGTTTTAACACTTGTTACACCCATAGACTTAGACCATGAAGCATTTTTAGGTAACTCCATAAAAGCTATAGCAACCACAAAACTAAATGCCATGCAAAACAATGTTATCTTAGCTAAACAAAAGTTTCACGAAGTCGAGTCAATTGCCAAAGAGATAGCATCTATAAAAGGTGCGAAAATATACACAACAAAAGATTTTTTAGATACTACGGACGATAAAAAAATAAATGAAATTTGTGAAAAACTATCTCTTGTTGAGTATTTAAAAGAGAATTTGAAACTAAGTATTAGCGCTTTAAAATTTTTAGGATTCGATTACTCCGCTGAAAATTTTGAAAATTCAAGACTTTTTGGAAGATTAAGCAAGATTGCTGATAATGTTATAGTTGACGTAGGGCATAACCCACTTGCAGCAAAGTCTATAGCCGAAGCTTTAAAAGGTAAAAAGTATATATTGGTCTACAATAGTTACAAAGATAAAAATTATAAAGAGATACTCAGAATTTTAAAACCTATTATCTGGCATGTGGAAATTATAGATTTAGTTGGTGAGCGGGTGGAATCTTCACAACTACTTCAAAATGCTTTAAATGAATTAGAGATAGAATACTCTGCATTGAAAGCACTAAGGGATGATAAAGAGTATTTAGTTTTTGGTTCTTTTAGCGTGGTAGAAACTTTTTTAAGAGAGTATAATGGATAATCACTTTACAGTCACAATACATGATACTAACGGTCTTAAGCAGTTTAATTTACACCATTTTGTGAAAAAAGCGCTCTTGTATGCAGCGGGGTTTTTAGGGGCTATTGCTTTAATTGCTGTTGCGACTATTTTATATTTAAATTATTCAGTTGAAGAAATCGAGAAAAAACGTTTTGAAATGGAAGTTTCATATGCCAACTTGCAATTGAAAAATTTAGCGCTTGATGAGAGTATGCTCAATACTCAAAAAGCACTAGACAGAAAAAAAGAGGAGCTGACGGAAGTCTCCGATTCACTCTCAGATATAGAAGAGATGATCGGTTTGTCCAGTGCAACAGATATACCGCTGATAGAAAGAGTAAATAAGACAAAACTGAGTTCTGAACAAATGGCCACGCTGCTTCAGTTTATACCAAGCGGTTCACCTATTCAATATAATGGGATTACCAGTAAATTTGGTTACAGAATTCATCCAACTCTACATAGCAGGGAGTTCCACCGTGGCAGTGATATGAAGGCAGCGATGCGAACACCGGTTTTTGCTACAGCAGACGGAATAGTTGAATATGCAGGACTGCATAATAAAAGTGGTTATGGAAGACTGATAATACTGCAACATAACTATGGTTTTAGAAGTTATTTCGGACATTTAAACGAAATTGTGATAAAATCTGGCCAGTTTATAAAGAAAGGTGATCTTATAGCGTATACCGGTAGTACAGGTATGAGTAACGGTCCCCATCTTCACTACGAAATCCGATTTATCTCCAGAGCAGTTAATCCATTCTGGTTTATAAAATGGAATATAAAAAATTACAATGAAATCTTTGAAAAGGAAAAGAAAATACCATGGCAATCTTTACTAATGGCGACAGCACAAATCAAGCTGCAAAAACCGACACAAACACAACAATCATCACAGCAGGATCAATAATTAAGGGAGAGATGAATCTCGCTTGCAACCTTTATGTAGATGGTAAATTTGAAGGGACAATTACTTCTGACAAAGAGGTAAATATCGGTAAAAATGGACATGTTAAAGGTGATGTTTTTACTAAAAGATTGGTAGTCCAAGGTTTAATAGAAGGAAAAATCAGTGCCGACAGAGTAGAAATCAAGGCTGCTGGACAAGTTAATGGAACCATAGAATCTGAAGAACTGGTTATTGAAGCAAAAGGACTTTTTGAAGGAAATAGTGTTGTTAAAAACTCTAATAAACCTACTCCAAAAACTCAAATAAATCAATCATAAAGTAAAAGAATTCTCTTTTACTCTTCTCAAACAGGAAAATCATGTCGCAAAGTGCTTTATTTGAATATTTTAAAACTAACCCAAATCAAGATATGGAAATTTTGGTTTGTGAAGACTCCAAAGAGGCAGAAGAACTCTTAAATGTAGCGAAGTTTTTTAAAAAAGAAGTTCTTCTCTTCCCAGATTTTCGTCCCTCTTTTGGTGATGATTTACGCTCTTATAAGGAGGAGTTGCTTCAACTCTTCAGTGCATTAAGAAACTATTACTCAAAAAAGAAAAAACCTCTTATTATTTCACCTCTTAAAACATTGCTTTTCCACATGCCAAAGAAGGAGATGCTCCAATCAACTACTTTAGAGTTTGGGCAAAAACTGGACTTAAAAGTTTTTAAAGAGAAGATGCTTTTTTGGGGTTACAATTTCGTAGATATGGTTGAGGTTGAGGGTGAAATATCTCATAGAGGAGATATTATTGATATCTATTCCCCATCAGCAGAATTCCCCATCAGAGTCTCTCTTTTTGATGATGAGATTGAACAGATAAAATTTTTTGAACTTGAATCTCAACGAACAAAAAAAGATGAACTTGAGCATTTTGAGATATATACTGCCTTCTACTCTTTAGATGAACAGCAGTTTAATACTTTAAATAAAAGAGTTGAAAATTCTCAGTTTGACTCTTTAGTGAAAGATATCTCTTCCCTTGGATTTTGGTATTTAGAAGAATATGCTGCAAATTTTTTAGAAAATAAAAATGTAAAACTTTCACATGAGTTGGACAATCTTTTAAAAGATGCTTATGGTCTCAACAATCCGACCGTCTCCAGAGAATGTTTTGATTTGGAGATTTTACCAGATTCTGATGACTTTAAAGAGATAGTTGTTGTAGACATTAATGCACTTTTAAAAGTGCACAAAAATAAAAAAATAACTATTATTGCTGCCAACAAAGCTTCAATGAAGCAGGTCGGTCTTTTTGATTTGCAAAATATCAATGAAGTGTATGCTCCCTATATTCTCAATATTCTCACAAAAGACGAGCTGATTATCTCTCTTAACAAACCGGATAAAAAACGCAGACGCAGAAAAAGCGCCATACTGCTTGATGATTTAAAAACCGGTGATTATGTTGTCCATGAAGACTATGGTGTGGGTATATTTGAAGGAATTGAGCAGGCAGAAATCCTGGGTGGCATTAAAGATTTTATAGTTATAAAATATGTCGGTGATGATAAAATCTTACTCCCTGTTGAAAACCTTGACTTTATAGACCGTTACATAGCATCAGGAGGCTCAACCCCAGTGCTGGATAGGCTGGGCAAGGGAAGCTTTGGAAAACTTAAAGAGAAGGTTAAAAAACGACTCTTTGAGATAGCAGGAGCTATTGTAAATACCGCAGCAGCACGAGCATTAATTAAATCACCTAGAATTACTCTGAGTAAAAGTGATTTAAAAGAATTTCAGTCACTCGCAGGTTTTCTTTACACAGACGATCAGGTACAGGCAATAGATGAGATACTCTCTCAAATGGAATCTGGTCATATTATGGATAGACTACTGAGTGGTGATGTTGGTTTTGGAAAAACAGAAGTCGCTCTAAACACAATCTTTGCCGCATATAAATCTGGCTATCAGTCTGCACTTATTGTCCCTACAACACTTCTTTCAGCTCAGCACTATCGTTCACTTGCAGAACGCTTTGATAATTTAGGTATAAAAATAGCTAAGCTAGACAGATTTGTAAGCACTAAAGAGAAGAATAACATCATAAAAGCTTTGGCTAGCGGAGATATAGATGCTGTTGTAGGAACACACGCTCTTTTTGGACTTGAATTTAAAAAACTTGGTGTCGTTATAATAGATGAAGAGCATAAGTTTGGGGTTAAACAAAAAGAGAAAATAAAAGAACTTTATCACAATGTGCACCTTCTCTCGATGAGTGCAACACCAATCCCGCGTTCACTGAATCAGGCTATGAGTTCTATAAAAACAATGTCACAGCTTTTAACTCCGCCAAGTGAGCGTCAAGGTGTGCGAACCTTTGTAAAAGAGTATGAAGAGAAGTTAGTCAAAGAGGTTATTTTAAGAGAACTCCGCCGTGGAGGACAACTCTTTTATGTTCACAACTCTATAGACCATATGCCTATAAAAATGGGTGAATTAAAAGCACTTTTGCCAAATCTTAGAATTGTAATGCTCCACTCTCAGATTTCAGCGACTAAGACAGAAGAAGAATTACTGAAGTTTGAAGCAGGAGAGTATGACTTGATGCTGGCAACATCTATTATAGAGTCTGGAATCCACATGCCGAGGGTCAATACTATCATAGTAGACGGAGCGGACAGATTCGGTATGGCAGATCTGCATCAGCTACGGGGTCGTGTCGGTCGTGGTCATTATGAAGGTTTTGCCTATTTTATAGTCCAAAATAAAGAAAACCTAACAGATGAAGCCAAAAAACGCCTTCTTGCTCTGGAATCAAACTCATTTCTGGGAAGTGGTTCAGTACTCGCTTATCACGATTTGGAAATACGCGGTGGTGGTAATTTAGTTGGAGATGCGCAAAGTGGGCATATAAAAAACATCGGGTATTCACTTTACCTTAGAATGTTGGAAGATGCTATAAAAGTGCTGAGTAATACAGCCGAGACACAAAAAGTAAAAGTAGATATTAAACTGGCAATTTCAGCCTATATTTCCGATGCGATTGTAAAAGAGGACAGACTTCGCTTAGATATATACAGACGACTTTCTCAATGTGAAGAGGCTGTAGAGATTTATGAGATTGAAGAAGAACTTATTGACAGATTTGGAGAACTTGATAATCCGACAAAACAGTTTATTGAGCTGATGGTTATTAAGTTGATTAGCTTAACAAAAAACATAAAGTCTATTATGAATTATGGACAGAATATTACTTTTACATATATAAATGAGTCAAAAGAGACAATAAAATCAGATAGCAAAGATGATGATGACATTATAAAAGCGACACTGTTTTATCTAAGAAATAGTAAACCAAAGGTTTTATAATGAGAGTAGCTTTTATAGGTGATATAGTAGGCAGTCCAGGTAGAGATATGGTAAAAATGTATTTACCTAAAATCAGAGCAGAATACAAAGTTGATTTTGTGATAGCAAACTATGAAAATGCTTCTCACGGTTTTGGTGTAACTGCCAAAAATGCAAATGAATTAGTGGCATGTGGAATTGACTGCATGAGTGGCGGAAATCATAGCTGGGATAAAAAAGATGTTATTGCTCTTTTTGATACGCATGAAATACTCAGACCGCATAATTACCCGGATGAAGTAAGCGGAACTGGATGCAGAGTTTATGAAGTGGCTGGAGAAAAACTGGCTGTACTCAACCTGATGGGACATTTTTCTATGCCGTACTCAGACAATGCTTTTAGATGTGCTCAAGCCACAGTAGATGAACTTCACGCT
>JAGXIA010000039.1 GCA_024635885.1 Helicobacteraceae bacterium
TAACTAAAACAAAATTGGAGAAAAGAAATGAACAAAAATGTAATAAATAATGTGACTGCCGGTTTGGCTATTTTAATGTTTGCTTTTGTTGGATGTACGGGAAATGATCAAAATAAAACTCCGAGTGAAAATACAAAATCCGTAGAGACTAAAGCTGAAAAAACTTTAGCTGGTGATCAGGAAATTATAGAATTTTTAACAGAGTCATTTAAAAGTAACCCAAATATTCTCTCTTTGGAAATTAAGATTGTTGATAAAGTTACACTAGAAAATATGAAAAACTGGAATGCATATATTGTGAGTCTAGATGCAACTGTAAAACCTAAAGACCGTGAAGTAAAACAGACAATGATTTGGTTTTCTAATGGTGAGGTAATAACGCAAGATTTAGTTGATCTTAAAACAGGAGAGTCACTTAAAGATTCAGTGTCACCTGAATTAAAGCCAAAACATTATAAAAAAGAGAATCTGATCTATGGAAATGTTAATGCAAAATATAAAGTTGCAATTTTTTCAGACCCTTTATGCCCGTTCTGTAAAGAGTTTGTTCCAAAAGCTATAGAATTTATGAATAAAGATGCAAATAAATTTGCTGTTTATTATTATCACTTTCCACTGCCATCAATTCATCCAGCCTCAGTAACTCTTGTAAAAGCTGCCGTAGCAGCTGAACTACAAGGGTATAAAAATGCTGTGCTTGATCTTTATAAAGTTGAAGTGAACCCAAGAGAACAAGATATAAACAAAATATTGACAGCTTTTAACGAGGTATTTAAGACAGATATAAAAAAATCCGACATTGAATCAGCTGCAGTTATAAATCATTTTGCAAGTGATCAGGAAGTTGCCAATGAAGTTATGGTTCACGGCACTCCAACAATGTTTTTTGACGGCAAACTTGATAAATCTAAAAGACTATATGAAAAGGCAGAGTAAAATATGAAAAAAATAACTATAGCAACAAGAGGGTCACAACTAGCTCTTTGGCAATCAAACCATATTAAAGATATTTTGCAAGAGCAAAATCCTGGTCTTGAAGTAGAATTGAATGTTATTGTGACTACTGGAGATAAAATTATTGATAGACCGCTTGCTGCTATTGGTGGAAAGGGCTTATTTTTAAAAGAGCTTGAAGAAGCTATGCTAAGAGGTGAAGCTCAAATTGCTGTGCACTCGTTAAAAGATGTTCCTACTGTTATGCCAGAGGGTCTACTCCTGGCAGCTATTACTCAAAGAGAAGATTCAAGAGATGCACTTTTGAGTGAAAAATACGCAGACATTAATGCTCTGCCAAAGGGTGCTATAGTCGGCACATCTTCACTTCGTCGTCGTATGCAGATACAAAGAATAAGACCAGACCTTATAATAAAAGATTTAAGAGGTAATGTTGACACTAGAATCAGAAAGTTAAAAGAGGGTCAATATGATGCAATTATTTTAGCGGCTGCAGGCATAAACAGACTGGGTCTTTTAGATGCTGTTGAATACATTTACCCTATTTCACTTGAAGAGATGATTCCATCAATGGGGCAAGGTGCTTTAGGCATTGAAGCTGTAAACGATGAAGAGGTTTTAGCTATTGTTGCAGGACTTGAAGATGAATACAGTAGAATCGAGACAACTATTGAAAGAGATTTTGTTGACGAATTAGAAGGCGGTTGTCATGTTCCTATTGGTGTAAGTGCCACAGTTTTAGAAGATGACAGTGTCATTATTAAAGCAATTCTAGGTCTTCCTGACGGTACAGAAATATTAAGTGACTCAAAAATTATTTCTAAACAAAACTATAAAAGTGTTGGAAGAGAAATGGCAAAAGAATTTATAGAACAAGGTGCAAGAGAAATTCTATCCAGGGCTGAGGGAATGATGGTAAATAATTAATATGCAAACAACCATAAATCTTCTAAAAAAAGAAAATGAATTAAAGATTATTGAAGATGAATTAGACATATATCTTGAAGTTTCACATTTAGCGTATGCAGAAGTAAAGAAAAAAGATGGCGGCAAAGCACTGCTGTTTACAAATGTAATAGACACAAAAAGCGGCACTAAGTTTGAAGAGCCAGTTCTTATGAATGTTTTTGGTTCATACAAAAGATGTGAATTGCTTTTTGGTAGATCTATAAAGTCTGTAGCAGATGAAATAACTAAACTACTCCATATGAAACCTCCTTCTGGTTTTATGGGTAAGATTTCAATGGCAAATGAGCTGTTTTCACTTAAAAATATTTTTCCTAAACGTTTAAAAGGTGAGGGTGCTTGTCAGAAGATAAAATATCTTAATGATGATATTGATTTATATAAAATACCGGTTTTGACAACTTGGGAGCAAGACGGCGGACCATTTATTACTATGGGTCAAGTTTATACTCAGAGTTTAGATGGTGACTTAGTTAATCTTGGTATGTACAGACTTCAAGTCTATGATAAAAATCATTTGGGAATGCATTGGCAGATACATAAAGACTCTTCACACTTCTTTGATCAATATCAAAAAGCCGGTAAAAAAATGCCGGTTAGTATAGCTATAGGTGGAAACCCTCTTTATACATGGTGTGCTACTGCTCCTCTTCCTTATGGTGTAAATGAACTTTTAATGTACGGACTTATAAAAAAAGAGGCAGCAAAACTTGTTAAATCGCTGACAACACCACTCTATATACCTGCTGATGTAGATTATGTTATAGAAGGCTGGGTTGACACAACTCAGATGAGAGTAGAGGGTCCTTTTGGAGACCATACAGGCTATTATACTCTTGAAGAGTCATACCCTGTTATGGAAGTAAGTGCCATCACGATGAAAGAAAAAAGAGTATTTTTAGCAACTGTTGTCGGTAAACCGCCATTAGAAGATAAATATATGGGTTGGGCTACAGGGAAGATATTCTTCCCGCTTTTAAAAACTACTGTCCCAGATTTATTAGATTACCACATGCCGGAAAATGCCGGTTTTCACAATTTAATACTGGCAAAAATGCAACCACACTATAAAGGGCATGCAAAACAGTTTATGCATGCTTTTTGGGGTGCAGGGCAGATGAGTTTTGTAAAACATGCAATTTTTGTAGATGAGAATGCACCAAGACTTGATAATTATGAAGCCTTTGCTAACTTTATTTTAGATAGATTTACTCCAAAGTCTTTATTTATATCAGAGGGCATATTAGATGCACTGGACCACTCATCTCCAGAGTCTCTTGTCGGTGGAAAATTAGGTTTAGATTTGACTGCATCGTATAAAGTAGAAGCTCCACAACTTTTAGGTGATGAAGAACTGCTTATAAAAGTAAAAGAGCTTATTCCTGATGTCGTAAATTTACATCAGTTTATGAGAAGAACAAAAAACCCGGTAACTGTTATAAGTGTAAATAAAACAAAAAATGCACGTGAGTATTTTGATGCATTGGTTACTTTAAGTCCCCATATTAGAATAGTAGTCTTTGTTGATGAGGCTAAAAACGATGTATTTAACTCTTATATGTTAATTTGGCGTGTTACTAATAATATGGATGCATTAAGAGATGTCTTTGTATCTGGTCTAATGGTCGGAATTGATGGAACAAATAAGACAATAATTGATGGTTATTCGCGCGAATGGCCAGATGATGTTGATTGTACACCCAGTGTTGTTGAGACATTAAAAAGTAAAGGTCTTTGGGATTTGGACGAGAAGCTCTATAATAAGTTTCAATTATAGTATTTAAAAATATAAAGTTGTATTTTTTGTGTGTTATAAGGTAAATATAATATTTTCTAATGTAGTATTGATATATTATTTTTAAGGTACATAAATGAATAAATTATTTTTAGTTTTAGTTTCAGTTGCAGTGTTAACAGTAGGTAGTTCTAATGCAGCGATTTATAAGGGTCAAAGAGTTTTTGTAAAAGAATGTGTACAGTGTCATGATGGCGGGCAGTCTTTTATAGCAGGCAAGAAAATTCGTGAGTGGAAAAGGCTTATGAACAAAAAGGGTAAGGGCTTAGCAGAGTTACACTTAGAAAATAAAAAAGCAAAAAAGTCTTGGAGATATTTTGATAGTCGTCAATATACTAGAAAAACTAAGCATTTAGCACAATTTTTAATAGAGTATGCTAAAGATAGCGGAAATGTTCCTGCTTGTAATTAATCCTCCTTTATTTTAAATAGATTCAGATATAAATTTTTATATCTGAATTCCACATGCCACTTTGTTATATCATTATATTTCGCTAAAATACCAAACTTTTTATTATCGGAGAAATTTATATGGATAAGATGTGGTCGGGTCGCTTTTCTGCAGGTGCTTCAAGTTTATTAGACAAATTTAATGCTTCAATTATGTTCGATAGAAAACTTTATCGTGAAGATATTGAAGGTTCTTTAGCACATGCTGCTATGCTTACCAAACAAGGCATCTTAAACAGTGAAGAGCTTGCTCAGATTACTGAGGGCTTAAATCAGGTTATCAATGAGATAGAGTCCGGAGAGTTTGAATGGAAAATCTCAGATGAAGACTTACATATGGGAATTGAAAAGCGATTAACTGCAATTATCGGTGATGCTGGAAAAAAACTACATACTGCAAGAAGTAGAAATGACCAAATTGCTGTTGATTTTAGAAGGTATGTTCTTCGTAAAAATTTAGAGATTGTTGAAGCTATAAAACTTTTAATGCAAGAGATTATTGTAGTTGCTGAGAAACACACTGATACTCTGCTTCCTGGTATGACTCATCTTCAACATGCTCAACCAATTAATTTTGCTTTTCATCTTGGTGCGTATCTCTCTATGTTTAAAAGAGATATTGAAAGATTTGAGAGTTCTCGTGAGAGAAATAATATTTCTCCACTTGGATGTGCAGCACTTGCAGGAACTCCACATGCCATAGACAGAGATATGACTGCAGAGAGTTTAGGTTTTGATTCGGTGAGTGTCAACTGTTTAGATACAGTAAGTGACAGAGATTTTGCTTTAGAGATTTTATTTAATATATCAACTATGATGATGCATATTTCCCGTTTAAGTGAAGAACTTGTGATGTGGTCCTCTTATGAATTTGGTTTTGTTGAGCTTAGTGATGAATATTCAACCGGTTCATCGATTATGCCACAGAAAAAAAACCCAGACGTTCCAGAACTTTTACGTGGAAAAACAGGCCGTGTTTATGGTTCTTTAATGGGACTTTTAACTGTTATGAAAGCGCTTCCTTTAGCTTATAACAAAGACACTCAAGAAGACAAAGAGGGTGTATTTGATTCAGTTGAAACAGCTGAAATATCTTTAGAGATACTCAAAGAAGCTATTAAAACCATGCAGGTAAAAGCGCATAATATGGAAAAAGCTTGTGCAATTGGTCATTTAAGTGCAACCGATCTGGCTGATTATTTAGTTGAAAAATGCAATATCCCCTTTCGTGAAGCACACTTTATTACAGGTCGTGCAGTTGCAAAAGGTGAAGAGCTGAATGTTGATTTATCAAAGATGGATTTTAAGTATCTTAAAGCAATTGATGAGAGAATTAATGAAGATGTAATGGAGTTTTTAGGTTTAAGACACTCTATGAATGCAAGAACATCAGCTGGCGGAACTGCAACAAAGAGAACTTTAGAGCAGTTAGAATATTTTAAAAATTATTTACAAGGCAAATAGAATATGAAAGTAAGTGTAAGTCATAAAGATGGTATGAAATTTGAGGCTAAAACTGCCAAGAGCAGTTTTATTATTGATTGTCCGGTTATCTCTCCGGTTGAGTATTTCTTAGCTGGAATTATTACGTGCAGTGCTACTGACATTGTTCTATTGCCAAAAAATCAAGACAAAACTGTTACTGATTTAGTTGTGGATGGCGAAGTCCTCAGAAATGAGTCTCATCCTTGCAAATTTAATACGCTACATCTAACATATAGTTTTAATTCTGATGGTGATGATATGATGGCAGGAAGATGGGTTATGGCTTCACTGGAGACGTATTGTTCAACTATCAATACTATTCGTGACACTACAGCTATTTCTTA
>JAGXIA010000040.1 GCA_024635885.1 Helicobacteraceae bacterium
AATACTAAGCAAGACAAACAAATAGTAACTCCTTCCCCTCGAGTGGAAGTGCAGAGTGAAAATTTTATGCCTATCCAAGATTTTAATTAAAACGAGAGTTAATGCCACATTTACACATAGAAAAGTTTAACGAGCTAAGTTTTCCTCAAAGCCAAGATGAGGTTACTTTTAACTTCATGGCCAAAAATGTCAATCACATTAATGAAACACTTATTTCTGTTTGTGTTGAGAATGACAATTTTTTTTTACTGGCACAGGAAGATGAAGGAAAAAATTTATTAAAATCAGACAAGCTGACAAGACCAGCTTCGATTTATAATGTTCATAAAGCACTTCTTTGCTATGCTAAAATGGCTGATTTGAATGTTTTGTCTTCAAATGTTCCCCATAATCAAAAAAATATGCACCTCGAAGAGGTTACTGCTCTAAAAGATATAAACTTTTTTGCTACAGAGTTTCCACATGCCAAAGATGTAAGAATCGAGGTTGGTTTTGGCTCTGGAAGACATCTTATTCATCAAGCAGTTAATAACCCGGATATTTTATTTATAGGTCTTGAAATTCATAGACCTTCTATAGAACAGGTGCTAAAACAAATAAGTATTCAAAATATAAAAAATTTACTTGTGCTTGATTATGATGCGAGACTTTTTATGGAGTTGGTTCCATCTAATCTTGTGAGTAAGATTTATGTGCATTTTCCCGTTCCATGGGATAAAAAACCGCATAGAAGAGTTATATCTACTTCTTTTATAGAAGAATCAAGAAGAGCTTTAAAAGTTGATGGACAGTTGGAACTTAGAACAGACAGCGAAAATTATTATGCGTATTCATACGAAACATTTATTGCCTTTCATAAGACAGCACTTCATATTAATAAAAACAAAGAGATAGCTGTAAGTTCGAAGTATGAAGACAGATGGAAAAAAATGGAGAAAAATATTTATGATGTCACTATGATAAATGAAGAAATTTCTCCAATGCTTGAGTTAGAAGGCAGTTTTGAATTTTCAGAGGCGACACTTCCACATGCCAAGATAATAGAACTGCATGGTTCAACAAAAAAGTTTGATGGAGGATTTATACATTTTGAGAGAGTTTATACTTTAGATGATGGCATTATGATTCGTTTATCTATGGGAAGTTTTAACAGACCTGAACACCTATATGTTCTGATAAACTCAAAGAAAGTTTCATATTATCCAAGCCACCCTCTGAAATCCAAAAGCAATCTCATTGCACATGATTTTTTAAATGGAGTATTAAATGGATAAAGTAATTATTGCAAACAATTTGTCTTTATCATATTCAAGCAATGAAACAATTATTAATCAGGCTGACTTTTCTGTAAGTTCAGGAAGCTTTGTATTTATAACTGGAGCAAGTGGTAGTGGAAAATCTACGCTTTTAAAGTCTATTTATGGTGCCCTGAAACCTGAACAAGGAAGCCTGATTGTTGGTGGAGTCGAGCTAAAAGGTGTCTCAACCTCTAAACTAAACTTTCTCAGACGACATATCGGTATAGTTTTTCAGGACTATAAGCTTGTAAAAGAGTGGACAATTGAAAAAAATATAATGCTGCCGCTTATAATAAACGGTTACGATAAAAACGTAACTCAAAACCAGGTTGATACCCTGTTAAAACATGTAAGACTTAAGCATCAGGCAGGAAAATATCCATTAGAACTTAGTGGTGGAGAGCAACAAAGAGTTGCAATGGCTAGAGCTTTATCTCATAATCCTATCTTGATCCTAGCAGATGAGCCAACAGGTAATCTTGATGATTATTCATCTCAGCTAATATGGAACCTGCTTGAAGGTGCAAATTCACAGCTTAAAACTACAGTGATAGTTGTTACCCATCATATTCCTGAAACCTTAAATGTTGATTATAAACATTTTCATATAGAATACGGGAGGATTAATGAAGTCAATTAAAAATCACCTATCTCTTGTTATAGCCTTGCTAAGCATACTATTTTCTATGCAAATTTTTATAATTGTTGATAGATCTATTGAAGCATATAAAGAGAATTTAGCCAGTAACTATTCAGTAGTGATTGTGAGTCAAAAAAACTTATCAGATACAACTCTTTTAGAAGTTAATACAATGATTTCAGAAGTAGAAGAATTAAGTCCAGACAATGTAATAAAAAGATTAAATACTGGAATGGACAGTAAAAACATAGAGTTTTTAAAGTTAACACTTCCAAAATTTTATAAACTTAATTTAGAACATTATCCAACTCCAGAAGAGATTATAGACCTAAAAAAAGACTTACTAAAAAATAAGTTTATAACAAAAGTGGAAGACTTCGCTCACACACATGACACCACATATAAGCTTTTGCTTCTTTTTAAAGGAGTAGTCACTGTCTTTGCTCTTTCAATTTTTATTGTGACTACTCTACTTATTTTTAAAGAGCTTAGAATTTGGCAATTTAAACACTCGGAGAGAATGAGTATAATGGGACTGTTTGGTGCACCGGTTTGGTTGCGTTCAGCTGTATTATTTAGATTATCAATGGTTGATGCTATTGTTTCGAGTGCGTTGGCTTTCCTTCTTTTTACCTATATAGCATCAAGCCAGTGGATATTAGAACAGTTTGATTACATTGGTATAAGCGTAGTACTATTTGATCCAGTAAGTGATTTTATTATGCTTTTAGGTGTTGCAATAACTTTGTCAATTCTATTAGCATCTTTAATAGTGTTGGGGCATAAAGAAGAGGTATGATTCGTTTATATTTAGCTTTGATATTAACTTTTATATGTTTAGATGCAAAAAGTAATATCGATAATCAGATAAAAAATGCCAGTAAAAAAATAAGTTCTTTTAGCAAAACATTTAGCTCTATTAATGAAAAAATGGCTGAAAATGCCAAAGCTATTTTAGAACAAAAACGAGAAATATTAGAACAAGAAAAATATTTACAGGAATTAATAGCTGAACTTGGTGAAAAAGAGAGCAGTTATAATGAAAATACAGTTCAGTTAAAAGAACTTAAAAAAGCGCAAGATATACTTAAAAAAGAACAAAGTGAAATAGAAGATGAGCTTATTTTTACAATAGCGCAAACAGTTTCTCTTTCAATAATTTTAGATGAAAAATATACGGTTAATAAAGATTCCCTTATAGAATTTGAAGTTCTTCAAACCATGTTAAGCCAGGCAAAAGAAAAAGCAGAAAAATTAAATAATAAGTTCTACAAGAACTCAAAAGCTATCGATGTTTTAAGTTATGATGCCAGCTCTTTAGAAGTTGCAATATCACATATTGATAAAAAAAGAAAAGACTTATTAAATACTCAAACTAAAAACAAAAAATCTTTAAATGAATTGGAAGTTGCCAAAGAATCATATAAAAAAGAGCTAAAAAAGCTTTTAAATAAACAGGATGCACTCAAGCGAACCCTTGCAAAACTAAATATTATTAAAATTGATGAAAGAAGAAAAGCACAAGAGGAAAAGGCGAGGAAAGAAGCTTTTGAATCTCAGCAAACACTCTCAAATGAAAACCTTCCAAAGGTTAAAAAGCATGGCAGCAGTTATCAAGCTATAAAAACAAAAAAATATAAAGGCGAAAAAACTATAGCTCCACTTGACTCGTATACTATTACAAAAGAATATGGAACTTATACTGATCCTATTTACAGAATAAAAATATTTAATGAATCAATTTCATTGAAACCTACAGAGATAAATGCAAAAGTTAAAACTGTGTTTAATGGAAAAGTTATTTATGCAGATAAAACAGCCGTTTTAGATAATATAGTAATTATTGAGCACGATAATGGTCTTCATACTATCTATGCAAACCTATCTCAAATCTCGCCAAATATTAAAACTGGTAAAAAGATCAAAAAGGGTTATACAATCGGTCGAGTAAGTGATGAACTGATATTTGAAGTAACGCAAGAGTCATATCACATTAATCCTGTAAGACTTTTTCAGTAAATATTATATTAAGTTATTGTTCAATATAATCTAAGCTAAAATAATATTAAACAATGAGGTTAGTTATGGATCATAAGATAGACGACAATAACAGTCGTAATAACATGATGTACTACAACCAGCTTTTACGTAATGAAAAAAAGAAAAAAGATGTAAAGCCTAAGAAACCTATGTCTTTTACATCGCAAACAATTGATTTAAGTAAGTATTCTTTGGCTCCTGATGGATATGAGGGCATTATGTATACTATTTATTTTCTTACTATTCCATATTTGTTTGGTGCAGTTTTTCTTTTTTTCTATATAGCGCATGGTAATTTTGATAATTTTAAACTTTTAGATAAATCTGCATTTTTGATTGTTTGGGCTATCGGTTATGAAATAGTTGCTTCTATCATACTTCTATATATTTTCTTCTCTTTTATTACATACGACACTAAAAACCACTAAATCGTTATAATTCCACAGACAATAGTCTATAAAATAAATTTTATAGACATTTAGATATAATTTCAAAAAATATTTATAAGTAGAGCACAAAATGAATTTTATACAAACTCGCGGTAATGATGAAACTAAACCTGAAACAGTAACTTTTTCACAGGCAATTTTATCTCCAATTGCTTCATTTGGCGGTCTTTATGTACCGGAGACACTTCCTGAATTAGGTGAAGAATTTTTAAATAAACATGTAAACTCTTCATATAAAGAACTGGCATCAGATATGCTGTCCCGTTTTGAAATAGATATAGACCAGAGTGTTATTGATGAGGCACTGGCTTTATATGACAAATTTGATGATCCGAGTAACCCTGTTCCCGTCGTAAAAATAAAGGACAACCTTTATGTAAGTGAACTTTATCATGGACCGACCCGTGCATTTAAAGATATGGCACTTCAGCCTTTTGGCAAAATTCTTTCATCAGTCGCTCAAAAAAGAGATGAAAATTATTTAATTCTTGCTGCAACAAGTGGAGATACAGGCCCAGCTGCCTTAGAGACATTTAAAAATAAAGAGAATATTAAAGTAGTATGTATGTACCCGGCAAATGGAACTTCTGATGTTCAAAGACTTCAGATGGTTACAGAAGATGCTCCTAATTTAAAAGTCATAGGGATTAAAGGTAATTTTGATGATGCTCAGTCGGCACTTAAAAACCTTTTATCATCACCAAGTTTCGAGGCTACATTAAAAGCTAAAAATATCTCTTTATCTGCTGCAAATTCGGTAAATTTTGGAAGAATTATTTTTCAAATAGTTTATCATATACATAATTATCTTGAACTTGTAAGACAAAATGCAATTGAGATAGGTGAAAAAGTATATCTAAATGTTCCAAGTGGAAATTTTGGCAATGTTCTTGGTGCTTACTATGCAATGCTTATGGGACTCCCAGTCGAAAAGTTAGTAATATCATCAAATGAAAATAATATTTTAACTCGTCTTATTCAAACTGGTATATATGACATAAGAGACGGTGATTTAAAACTTACAACATCTCCGGCAATGGATATATTAAAATCATCTAATGTTGAGAGAGTTCTTTTTGGTTTGTATGGAGCCGTGAGAACTCGTGAGTTAATGGAAAATCTTGATAAAGAGAAGATCTATACATTAACAGCTAAAGAACTTGAGAAACTCCAAGAGATTTTTGTAGCTGATTATTGTAGTGATGCAGAAGGCAAAGAGTATATAAAAGCTGCTTTTAAAGATGGATACCTTATGGACCCTCACACAGCAACATGTTTTAAAACTTATGAAACTTCATCTAATCCGAAGATTAAAAGCATAATATATTCAACTGCTGAATGGACAAAGTTTTCACCTGTAATAGCAAATGCATTAACAGGAGAAGTGGACGCAAAAGATATTACAGCACTTGAGAGTATTTCAAAAGAAGCAAATGTCGAAATCCCAGTAATGGTAAAAGAGCTATTTAACAAAAAGATAGTTCATGATACAGTTATAGAAAAAGAAGATATTGAAAAAGAAATATTGAAGTTTTTATAGTTTAGAGAAATATTTCCACATGCCAAACTCTGGCATGTGCTGTTACAATGTTTATCTCTTTCTCACTTCCAGCCATTTTATCTAAATTTCTACTGACTATCTCAATGCTCTATGTACTTTTTAAACCCTTGGCAATGCTTAGTGCCATATTGCCGTTTTGCGATAAATGTGATTGTTTTCATAGTATTCCTTACCTTTTTTATGTTAGTATATCATGTATACAGTGTATACATTTTATATAGGGAGAAGTCATGAATAGGATAGTAATTAAGGTCGGTAGTGCAGTATTAACGCAAAAAAATAAAATTGCAAAAGAAAGAATGTTAAATTTAGTTCATTTAATAGTAAAGCTTCGAAGAAAATTTGAAGTTGTCTTAGTTACATCGGGAGCAGTTGCGGCTGGTTATTCAGCTTTAAAGCTCGATAAAACAAAGCAGATAGGCAAAAAGGCTATTGCAGCGGCGGGACAGCCAATACTTATGACTAGTTATAAGAAAAAATTTGATATATTTGACATAGATACAGCTCAAATATTACTTACCGAAGATGATTTTGATTCCAGAAAAAGAACTAAAATGTTTCAAGATATAATAGATGCACATTTAGCTAATGACATTTTACCGATTATAAATGAGAATGATATAACATCAACTCCAGAGCAGCTTTTTGGTGACAATGACCAGCTTTCAGCTAATGTTGCACATGCTGTAAAAGCTGATTTATTAGTAATACTGAGTGATATTGACGGTTATTACGATAAAAATCCTCAAGAGTTTGAAGATGCAAAAATATATAAAATTATGCATAAACTGCCCGAAGGTGTACTTCAAGATGATTCTACCCCAAATAATCCATTTGCAACAGGCGGTATAGTTACCAAGTTAAAAGCGGCAGATTTTATGATGAAACATGGAAGAAAAATGTTTTTAACAAATGGTTTTGATTTGAGTGCTGCGGAATCTTTTCTTTTAGATGATAAGCATACACTGGGCACACTTTTTGAAGCAAAAAATGATAAGGAGAAGTAAAGATGGAAAAGTTTCTACAAGAAGCAAAACAAGCAAGTAGAGTTTTATCTACATTGACCGGAGCAGAGAAAAAAAGAATTTTACAAGAGATGGCATCGTCACTTCGTGCAAATACAATGGACTTACTAGAAGCAAACGCTTTGGATATGTCTGATGCAGATAAAAGCAATTTATCACCAGCACTCAAAGACAGATTACTGCTTGATAAAGAGCGCATAGATGGCATGGCAGTTGCAATTGAAGAGATAGCAGCTCTTAAAGAGCCGGTTGGTCGTGTAATTGATGGTTGGGTTACTGAGGATGATTTAAAAATAGAAAAAGTATCTATTCCTATAGGTGTTATCGGTATTATTTATGAATCTCGTCCGAACGTTACATCTGACACAGCAGCATTATGCTTTAAAAGTTCTAATGTCTGTGTTCTAAAAGGTGGAAAAGAGGCAGAAAATTCAAACAAAGCAATAGCAAAAGTTCTTCAGGCTACTTTGAAAAAAAATAATTTGCCGACATCTTTAATTTCACTGATTCCGGATTCTTCACGTGAGGGTGTAGCAAAACTAATCAAGATGGACAAGTATGTTGATCTTATTATTCCTCGCGGTGGAGCAGGGCTTATAAAGTATGTATCTGATAATGCAACTGTAAGTGTAGTCAAACATGATAAAGGGGAGTGTCATACTTATATAGATAAAGATGCAAAACTTGATAACGCAATTGCAATCGCTCTCAATGCAAAAGTACAGCGTCCTGGCGTTTGTAACGCTATGGAAACACTTTTAGTAGACACTGCTATAGCCAAAGAGGCTCTACCTCTTTTAAAGGCTGAGTTTGATAAAGCTCATACAGAATTAAAAGGGTGTTCAAAGACTCAAAGTATAATTGACGTTGCACATGCCAGTGATGAAGATTATGACACTGAATACTTAGCAAATATTTTAAATATAAAAGTAGTTAATGGAGTGGAAGGTGCTATAGAACATATAGTAAGATTTAGTTCCGGTCATTCAGAAGCTATTGTAACTGAAAATATTACTACAGCTGAACAGTTTTTAAATGCAATAGATTCAGCCTGTGTTTATGTAAACGCTTCAACCCGCTTTACAGATGGCGGATCTTTCGGTTTTGGTGCAGAAGTCGGCATAAGCACAAATAAACTACATGCACGTGGACCTATGGGAATAGAAGGGCTAACTACCTATAAGTATAAGATTTATGGAAGTGGACAAATTAGATAATTATTTATTTGTACTCTTTAATATCTCTTAAAACTGAATTTAAGTGTCTTTTATACTCATTAAGTATTTCAAGATAACTTTGTTCTTTTTGCAGAGCTTCTTTTAGATTCTCTGCAACATTTTTGAGATTGTCTGCTCCAATATTGGCTGCGACACCACTTATGTCTAGAAGTAGTTGGCTGGCCTCTTTAAAGTTATCATTTTTTATCATAGTGTCTAATTCTTTTGCAGAGTTAGCATAACTTGTAACAAATTCATCAAGTATTTCATGGTAAAAACTCTCATCACCACCACATATGTCTAAGCCTTTGTCACCATTTAATTCATTTGTCATAACCACTTCTATAAAGTCATCATCAACTTCTTTTTCTTCTTCTTCATCTTTACCTGTGTAAGCATAAAATATGTCATAAAGAGCATCCATTCTTA
>JAGXIA010000041.1 GCA_024635885.1 Helicobacteraceae bacterium
ATTATAGAACCTAGTTAAAAAACTTTCCACATGCCAAGACTAACTCAGTCTTGGCAGATGCCACTCTCTTTTAAAAGCAATCAGTCTTAAAATTACAGACAAAACAGCGACTGCAGAAATACTTACCTCATTTAAAACATTGAATAATTCAAGAGTTGCTAAAGCAAGTGCAACTATGACTGCGATAGAGCCATAAAAATCACTTATGAGTACTGTGGGAACCTGATTTATCATTATGTCTCTTGTTACGCCGCCGCCGACTGCTGTCATAAAGCTTAGGATTATGATTCCAAAAAAATTGTAACCCGCGTGTATGGCTAAAATGGCACCTGTAATACTAAAAGCAACCAGACCAATCGTATCGCTGACTACAAATATCCATTTTCTCTCAATCGAAGCTTTTTTATATATTCTGAAAATGTAAACGAATAAAATAGTTACTGTGAGAGTTAGAGCAGGATAAAGTGAGGTAAAAGCAAATGGGGCTGAACTGAGTATAACGTCTCTTATAATTCCTCCCCCAAGAGCAGTTAACGCAGAGGCTATAAGTATGCCAAGTATGTCTAAGTCATTTTTTATGGCAATAAGAAAACCGCTTATACTAAAAGCAATTATTCCTATGATGTCTGCAACTATAAAAAATTCTGGCATGTGGAAAACTATTCTTGATAGTCTTTTTTAAAGGCTACATATCTCGAAGCGGAGGCATACAACTCTTTTACTTCTGCATCGTTTAACTCTCTTACAACTTTGGCAGGACTTCCCATAATCAAAGAACGCGGAGGAAAGACTTTGTTTTTTGTAACAAGCGAACCGGCTCCGACAATAGACTCTTTTCCTATTACTGCTCCATCAAGAATCGTAGTACTCATACCGATCAAACAAGCATCTTCTATAGTACAGCCATGAAGCATAACTCTGTGACCTACGGTTACATCATTTCCGATTATAGTCGGATTTCCATCACTCTTATCAGCTTTTTTATAGTGGGTAACATGAATCATACTTAAGTCTTGAATGTTTACTCTGTTGCCTATCTTTATGTAGTGGACATCGGCTCTGACTACGCATCCAAACCATATGGAACAATCATTTCCACATGCCACATCTCCGACTACATCAGCTGAAGAGGCAATCCAGCTGTTTTCTCCGATTTTTGGAACCGTACCTTTAAATGTATGAAGCATGCTATTCACTCTCTATAAATAAGCGTGATACAAGCTCTGAAGCACTAAGCGAATTCTCTTTTGTTTTGGCTTTAGAGACTCTATTTACAAAGTCTTCTAAAATTTTATGGTTATTTATAGTCTTCTCAGCCTCATCTTTTTTAACTTTTATGTATGAACCGTCACTTTTAAGTTCATATGCTAATGTGTTGTCTGAGCATTGAAGTTTTAAGATTTGTGTTATTTTATCTCTGGCGGCTTCATCGTTTATGCCGGTTAAAAGTTCTATTCTTTTCATTAGGTTTCTTGGCATCCAGTCAGCAGAAGAGATATATGTCTGTACTGCATCATTTTTAAAGTAAAAAGTTCGCGGGTGTTCAAGATATTTACCGACAATAGAGATGACTCTTATATTTTCACTAACCCCTTCAATGCCAGGTTTCAAACAGCATATTCCACGTACAATCAGCTCAATTTTGACACCTGCTTGACTTGCTTTGTAGAGAGCTCTGATAACATCAGCGTCAACAAGAGAATTGATTTTTGCGATTATATGTCCATCTGTACCTTTTCTTGCCTCATTTTGAATAAGTGATAATACTTTTGGTTTTATCTGTGATGGAGCCATAAAGAGTTCTTCGAGTTTTCCTTTTTTACTAAAGCCAGTTAGAAAATGAAAAAAGCGGGTTAAATCATTTGTAATCTCATCTTTAGAAGTCATATAACTCATGTCAGTATATATTTTAGATGTGGCAGGATTGTAGTTTCCTGTAGCTAAATGAGCGTATTGTTTAAGTTTTCCATTTTTTCTTCTAGTTATTAAAGTAGCTTTAGCATGAACTTTGAAGCCTTGTATTCCATAAATAACATGAGCTCCGGATTTTTCAAGTGCTTTTGCCCAGATAAGATTGTTCTCTTCATCAAATCTTGCTTTAAGCTCAACCATAACAGTTACTTGCTTCCCAGATTCAGAAGCATTCATAAGCGCCTGAACGATTGGGGAGTTTGTTCCTGAACGATAGAGTGTCATCTTAATAGAGACAACTTCAGGGTCTTTTGCCGCGGTTTGAATGAGCTGAACCACAGGATCAAAACTTTCATATGGATGATACATAAGAACATCCTGCTTTTCCAAAGTTGCAAATATATCTTCACTTGTATCTAAAGGAGGAAGGACTCTAGGTTTAAAAGGAGCCGACAAAAGATGAGCAAAATCTTTGTTGGAGACAATTTGCCAAAGACTGGATAAGTTTAAAATTGTATGAGTTTGGTAAATATCATCTTTATAAATATTAGCATGACGGTTAAAAAAATTAATAATTTCATCATCAGAATGAACACCGACTTCAAGCCTTACAAGCTCACCTTTCTTACGAAGTTTCAAACCCTCTTCAAGCAATTCCATAAAGTCATCAGCTTCTTCTTCAGCTATTTCTAAATCGGCATTTCTCGTAACTCTAAAGGCAGCATATTTTATGAGAGTATGTCCAGGAAATAAGTCTTCAACATGTTGTGCAATAAGGCTTTCTATTGGGACATACGTACCATTGCCAAGCTCAACAAACCTGCTTAAAACTCTTGGAACACGAATAATTCCAAATCTTTCTATATGATCATCACTGTCTTGCAGCTTGACAATAAGTCCAAAACTAAGGTTGTTTAGTTGTGGAAACGGGTGTGTAGAATCAATGGCAATAGGAATAATTACAGGATAAATCTGCTCTTTAAAATATTTTTTTAATTGGTTTTTTTCATTTTGATTCGTATCACGATGAGATTTTATACTTATGCCCTCAGGCTCTAATTTTTTAAGTATGTCTTTCATACAGTATTCTACTACCTGCTGCTCTTGGTGTATATACTTTCTAATCTCTCTTAGCTGCTGCAAGGGAGTTAACCTATCAGCTCCTGAAACAATAATGCCACCGGTAAATAATTTTTTAAGTCCGGCAACTCTAATCATGTAAAATTCATCTAGATTTGTTCCATAAATAGCCAAAAACTTTAGTCTCTCAAGTAATGGTAATGATTCGTCTTGAGCTTGTTTTAAAACTCTGGTGTTAAATTGAAGCCATGATACTTCACGGTTATTATAAAAGTTTGGATTTTTGAGATTTACGATCATTAAAAAGTCCTAATAGTTTGTGTTTTATTATATTATATCAAAAAGAGATAACAGTCTGATTACTTGATTATACCGCTTCCTTTATAATTCGCAGAGTGATAAATAGTAACACCATTTTTTCTTGCATAGTATTTCATTAAAAGTTTTTGAACTGTCGGCTCGATGGAAGGAGCAAACCATGCGTTATTACTTGTAGCTATTACAAAATTTACATCGCCCTCATATATTTCCTGGCATGTGGCTTCATAACATATGGCATTTCTAAACTTGATACCCTTTATTACAAAGTCAGTAGGCTCTTTTGCTATGGAAAAGTCAGCTTGTCCAGCAAAGAAAAAATCATTTATAAGTTTTTGTGCAAATTTAGGCAGGGGAATGTATTCGCCGAAGGGAACAAGAACGAGTTTCTTTGCTACGTGCATATTTCCGTTTTCAAAAAAGTAGGTAACATTATAATTATGGTAGTTCTCTTGAAGAAGTGCTCCGGCAACAATGGAAATTTTATAAGAGAGCTCTTGTAAACTTTTTTGCAAATCCGGATCAGCATTCATAAAAATAGGAAAAACAGACTCAGGCAATACAACTAAATCGTAACCTTCGTGTATTGCTTTTATAATTTCATTCAAGTTACTTTGAATAATAGGGTCTCTAGAATCCCTGAGCCATTTCTTCTCCTGCTTGACATTTGTAGCAATCAGTTTTATCTTTAGTGGAGCATCTTTTTGAATAGTTGAGCTGAAATTTAATGCCAGCAGAATCAAAAGCAGTGGTGCATAAGTAAAGGGTTTTTTTATGTAAGCGGGTAAACTCAGAGCCAGTAATACAAGGGCTAACTGATATTTGAAAACGCCTATATAACTATCTACAAAAACAAGTTCTATTTGCAGCCAGTTAAAGTCAAAGGGTTCAAAAAAACTGAGTCCAAAGAGTAAAACAGCTCTTATATAAACCTTGTTTGTTAAAGCCAAAACACCAAAAAACAGCATATAGATCAGGGCAAAACCAAAAGTGACAAAAGGTGTCAAATAGCCAACACCATTATACTTAAAGCTGTAACCTATCCAGTAAAACCACAGTAAACCTATAAGAAAACCGGCTACTAAAACGGCTCTTTTAGGAATATACAAAAACAGAGCCAAGGCAGAAATTCCAAATATTGTATTTAAAAATTTGACACTTATGCCAAAGTGTTCTAAATATATAAATGCACTAAATAAAAGAGCCGCAAGAATTCCACATGCCAAGTCAAAGTATAAAGGTTTTGTATTTTTCTTAATGTTTTGTATTTTTCTTATCATGACGGTATTATAGTCAATTTTTATAAATTGCTTTATAGTCGAGGCATAGGAAATAAGAGAATTGAACTTACTTTTAGAATTATAAGTTATAATAATTGTTCACTAATATTAACTAATAGATGTTTACATGGCTTGTGGAGTTGTGAGTATGAATGAAATAATAATAAGAAAACATCAAAAATGAAGTTTAGTAAATACAATAGACACTAGGACAGCCAAGAAAAAGAAAATAAAAATACAAGTATAGAAGTTATTCTAGGTAAATCTCTATGGGCAAAAGGCTTAAGATATAGAAAAAACTGTAAAGATGTATTTGACAAGGCAGACTTTTGCTTTAAAGGTAAAAAATAACAATAATGTGTGATAGTGAATTTTGGGAAACAAAAAGAAAAAGAAATATAGAACGTGATACAGAGGTAAATATAAAACTTCATAATAACAATTGGATTGTTTTAAAGTTCTGGGGTGATGATATAAAAAAGAATATTGCTAAATGTTTAGATACAATATTATACTCAGTCAAAATGGAAAGAAAATAAATGGATAAAAAACATATCATTATAGTTCAAAATAGGGAAGATTCAGAATATAACGACTTTATAGGCATACTGTACCATTTCCCTTCAAAATATAAGAATATGATAAAAGAAGGCGCAAACTTTATTTATTATGAACCTGAAAGAAGAGGTAAAGGTGTATATTTTGGTAAAGGTCAGATAAAAAAAATATTTGATGATAAAACAAAAGAAGGCTCTTTTTATGCAATAATCGAGGATTATAAAGAATTCAAAAAAGAAATTCCTTTAAAAAAAGAAAATGAATTATTTGAGAATGAAGCACAGTATAATCCACAAAATGCAGTTCGATATACAACTCAAGACGTTTATAATAATATTTTAGAAGAAGCTAAATTTTTCGATGAATCAAATATAAGTTTCAAAACAAGAGCTCGTACAGTTGACATGCTAGGTCGTCAACAAATTGCAGGAATTCCTACTGCAATTAACGAACTTTTCAAGAATGCACATGATGCTTATGCCGATAATGTAATTGTTGATTATTATATTTCTGATGGGTTATTCGTATTAAGAGATGATGGGTTAGGCATGACGAAAGATGATTTTATAAATCGTTGGCTAACATTAGGTACTGATAGTAAGGTCAATCAAGGTTCATCATTAACTCCACCACCACTTGATCCAACAAGAGAGTTGAGACCATCTATGGGGGAAAAAGGAATAGGTCGTCTCGCCGTTTCAATTATCGGGTCACAAGTTTTAATTTTGACTCGTGCAAAACGTTTTGATGAAAATAAGGAAGAAAGACTTCATGATACTGTAGCAGCATTCATAAATTGGAGAATGTTTGAAGTTCCAGGAGTTAATATCGAAGATATAACTATTCCTATTAAAACATTTAAGGGTGGTTTGTTACCGACAAAAGATGATATCAATGAAATGTTAAACGATATCAGAGATAATATTAATAAGATAGAAAAAACAATACAATCTGAGTTATTTGACATTATTAAACAAGAACTTGATAATTTTACTTTAAACCCTGCCGAGGAAGCAGAATATCTTAAAGAACCGAATTTAAAAGAAATATCAGGGACACATTTCTATATTTTACCTTCAGATAAAATTATCTTAGAAGATTTAAATATTTCAGATACCGAAGTATCAAAACTCAAAAAGCATTTATTAGGTTTTACAAATACGATGACTCCTGACCATAATATACCTAAAATCAAAGCTTCATTCAGAGAACATAATAAGAGTGATGATATTCAGACAGATATAATTGAAGAAGATGAATTTTTCACACCAAAAGATTTTAGTAATGCAGACCACAGATTCAAAGGAACCTTTGATGAATATGGGCAATTTCATGGTGAAATTACGATATATGGACAAGAACCTATAACATATCAGTTACCTTGGAAAGGAAGTACTGGTAAAGAAACTTTTTGTGGTCAATTTAAAATTGATTTTTCAACAATTCAAGGCAATCCAAGTGAAACATCCGTACCTATAAATTACTATAGTCCACTGAGAAGTAAATGTGAGAAGGTAGGTGGTTTATATATTTATAAAAATGGTATTAGGGTATTGCCATACGGCGATAATGATTTTGATTTTTTAGATATTGAGAAACGTCGTTCAATGAATGCTGGGACTGCATACTTTAGTTATAGAAGAATGTTTGGTGCAATAGAAATCAATCATAATTATAATAAAGAGTTAAAAGAAAAAGCGGGAAGAGAAGGTTTCCAAGAAAATAAAGCTTATAGACAGTTTAGGGCTATTTTAATTAACTTTTTAAAGAAACTTGCGGAAGACTTTATTCAAGACAAAGGTATTTATTCAGAAACATTCATAAAGTTACGTCAAGAATTTAAAAAAGATGATGAGGCTAGAAAAAAAAGAGCAAAGAGAAAAAAAGACAAAGAAAACAATTTTATTCAAGACTTTAAACAAGCTTTTAATGATTTTACTTCCATGGAACATATTAATAAAATTGAAAATATAAAAAATAAACTATTCACTTCAATTGAAAGAATAATGGAATATGAGGACTCTGAAAAAATAGCTTTAAATATTTTAAATTTAGAGAGTAATACTTTCAAAGAGATTAATGACTTAGAAAAGAGATATATAATAAATAGACCACAAGGTGTATCGTTAGGCAAAACAATTGAAAAAGAAGTTTGGATTCCATACCAAGCAGAGCTTAATAATGCTATTGAAACAGTATTCAATCCTGCAAAAGACGAGATGGAACATCACATAAGCATAGCAATACAAAATTCAAAAATTGAAATAGATAGAAGAAAAAGAATTGAACAATCTTTAAATACAATTATTGAAGAAACTAAAAAAGATACCAATAAGGATAATAGAGAGATATCTAAGAAAAAAGAAGAAGTTGAAATTGAGATAAAAAAAGCCACTAAAGAGAGTATGAAAAAAATTGAAGAAGTTATTCGATCTGTTAGTGAAGATTTTAACACTACCGACTTTTCAGGAATGAGTGAGGAAGATATAGCTAAAAAGCGGCTTGAATATGAGAATAAAATTGATGGAGTCGTTACAAAGGAAAAAAAGACCTTAAATACTATTCAAACTTTGTTAGAGGGTGTTTCATGGGAATTTGATGATGAAGGCAATATTGTTAGTGATCTAGATATATATGCTTCACATGAAGCAATGCTAACTGAAACACAAGAACAACTTAGATTAGATACGGAGCTTGCTCAAATCGGCACAGCAATAAATATTATAAACCATGAGTTTGATAGTAGCATTAGAACAGTTCGAAAAAATTTACGACAATTAAAAGCATGGGCGGAGGTTAATGAAAACCTTGGAGAGATTTATGAAAATGTGCGATCAAGCTTTGAACATATAGACGGTTATTTAACACTTTTTACCCCTATGAATAGAAGATTATATCGTAATAAGATAGAGATAAAAGGTCATAAAATATATGACTTTATTCATGATTTATTTAAAGTAAGACTTGATAGGCATGATGTTAAACTTATTGTAACAGATGAATTTAAAAAACACTTTGAAATAGGTTTCCCATCTACGTTTTATCCTACGTTTGTAAACCTTGTAGATAATGCTATATATTGGTTGAAAAACTCAAAAATAGAAAATAAAACTATATCCTTTGAAATAAGAAAGGGTAATTTTGTGATAGCCGACACTGGTCCAGGCATTCGAGATGAGTTAAAGACAAGTGTATTTGAATTAGGATTTAGCACAAAAGACGGGGGAAGAGGTATGGGACTTTATATTGCAAAACAATCGCTAAATGAATTGGGATTTGATTTAAAACTTTTAGATAGTAATATAGGGTGTGTATTTGAAATTAGTAATTTAGGGGAAATTAATGAGTGAATTTTTCAATAGTTCAAAAAAAGTTATAAAAAGATTTTTACAGAATGTAGTTATTATTGATGACGCACTAAGGTTTGTAGATGAAGAGACTTCGAAGACTAATATTCCTAAAAAAATAAATGTACCGGGTAAAGCTGCAAAACCTGTTTCGACTGAAGGCAAGAAGCTTGAGGTGAAAGATATTGATGAAAAACATCCTATTTACGCAAAAAAATTCATTGATCAATTTTCAAAAAATGACTTACTTTGTTCATTTATAAAACCGTCTTTAGAAAGTGATGGCAATTTAAAACTTTATTCTAACGCATTAAAAAAAGCAGATATACTAATATTAGATTGGCATTTGGGTGAGGGAGATGACGGAGCAAGTGTTAAAAAATTTATAAAAAGTTTGATAAATAATGAACCTGAACATTTTAAAACTTCGATGAGATATATTGCTATCTATTCGGGTGAAGAGAATTTAAATGAAAAAATGCAAGAAATTAAACAAGAATTAAAAGATATGAATATTAAAGATGAACTTGCCGAAAATCAATATAAATTTAAGGCAGGTCATTTAATTATTAGTATATTTGCTAAAGAATATGAAGACAAGGTTACAGATCGTGAAATCATGAAAAATGAAGAACAATTAACAGATGAAATATTAAATGACTTTGTGAAGGAGTTTCATGGAATTGTCCCTAATTTAGCATTAAAATCTTTAGCAGATATTCGTGAAAATACTCATAGATTATTAACAATGTTTTCAAAAGATTTAGATCCTGCATTTTTAACGCATAGAGGTTTATTACCAGAACCTAACGATGCAGAAAATCATATTAATAACTTAATCTCTTTAGAAATTCAATCTATTTTAGACGAAAATCAAACAATACATGATGATCAATTAAACTCATATATTGAAGAGCATCCTATTTGGAAAAATAATTCATATTTAAAAGAAATATATAAAAAGTGTTATTTTGATAAAAATATTTATAAAGATATAGATGATTTTATAGATAAATCGAATTTTTGTACTATTCCTGAAGATTTTTTATTAGAAAAATTAGATGAAACTGAACAAATAGATACGTTAGTAAAAGTGAATGAGCAAAGTTTAAAAGATAAACTGAAAGAAGATGTTAAAGCGTGTATATCTAAAGGTAGTGGTAATTTAAAAATACATAAAGCACATAAAATTTTTCAGCAACCTTATTTAACAAGCTTATTTCTAAATAATGATACTGATAGTAAGAATATAAATGGTAAATTTTCTTTATTAACAACAACTAAAACTTTTTATAATAATTGTTTACCTTATTTGACTCTTGGAACAATTTTAAAAGATTCAAATAATAAATATTGGTTATCTATTCTTCCAAGATGTGATGCAACTAGAGTTGATGGAAATATTTCGATTCCTGTATTAAAACTAAGTAAAAGAGGAGTCTTAAAAAAACATCATATTGTAATAAAAGACGGTAGATGTATTACTTATTTAGAAATAGATTATAGCCCTAAAAATATGAAAACTATTACACTAAAAGGTTCAGATAGCAAACCTATATGTGTAAATGAAGAAAAGAAGTTTGTAGATATAATAAATGAGAATTATTATTTATGGCTAGGTGAATTAAAATTTGATAAAGCACAAATGATTTCCAATAATTTTGCCAGAGAATTATCTCGTGTAGGTATTAATGAATCTGAGCAATTAAGGAGATCATACCAATAAAGCTTGTTTTATTGATTTAGAAATATACTCAATAAATTTTGGTGGGATAGCATTACCTATCATAAGTGATATTCCTGTTTTACCTTTTGAAGTTGCAAATTTATAGTTTTTTGGAAAAGATTGTAATAATGCAGCTTCTCTTAATGTAATAGCTCGATTTTGCTCAGGGTGAATAAAACGCCCTTTTGATGGATTATCACAACCTCCGGTAATAGTCGGTGAGACGTCATCCCATTTCATACGACCATAAACATCTTTGAAGCCCTGAGGGTATTTTAAATGACATGGACGCCAGTACTCTTTTGGTGTGTCTGCACGGCTTCCTCCGTCCTTTGGTAATACTTCAAAATAATCAAGCATTTTTTGTGTACGCTTAGTCACCCAATCATGTATAGGATCATTACTTTTCCCTGGTTCAGGTAACGTATTTTCTCCACCGATTGTATCTCTAACTGTTTGCTTCTTTAAGTTTGGTTTTTCTAGTGTAAAAACATCATTAAGCACTGTAGTTAGTATCATCCTTCTTCTTCTTTGAGGCACACCGTAATCAGCAGTATTAACAACTTGCACAGTATTCTCATCTACGTTATAACCTAGCTCTTTTAATTCTTTTAGAACTTCTTCCATTCTATAATCTTTTGCAAGTCCAGGAACATTTTCCATCATAATACTTTTTGGGAGTAAGTCTCTTACAAAGCGCATAAATTCAAATACAAGGTCGTTACGCGGATCGTTTATTTCTACTTTTCCATTTTTTGTTCGCATAGAAGAAAAACCTTGACAAGGAGGACATCCAGCCAGTAAGTCCAACTCACCTTTTTTAAGACCTGTTAACTCTAGAACTTTATTTGTAGATAAGTCTTTGATGTCTTCACATAAGATATGTTTTGTAGTTTTCTTATGATTTAGCTTGTAAGTTTCAATTGCTATAGGTTCAAAATCTAAAGATAGTAAAATATCAAACCCTGCATTTTTCAATCCTACAGACGCACCGCCAGCACCACAAAATAAGTCGATTGCTTTAATATTCAATCATTTCTCCAAAAGTTCTAATATTTATAGAATATTTTTTCAATAAATATAGGTAAAAATAACACTATTTTTTTTTATAGCGAATTTTACCGAAATTATAATAAAACAGACTGTTATTATATTGAGTTATATCAATTATCATTGATACTCTGTTCTTAAAAAATAATCTAAATTTTAATTTAGATTGCTGATAATAACTTATTATCAGCTGTTTCCACATGCCAAGCTGTTTCCACATGCCAAGCTGTTTTATCTGACTAAACTTATATGTCAAACCCTATATCATATTAAGGTTATAAATGTGCTATAATCAATCTTAAGCAGAAATAACACTCTTTTAATTCAATACCTATAAAGGCAAATATCATGGAAAAAGACTATTTCTTACGCTGGATTGCATTTGGAGTTTCTGC
>JAGXIA010000006.1 GCA_024635885.1 Helicobacteraceae bacterium
GCAACCCAGATTGGTCAAATAACTACAACAAACTTTATAAATCCAGCCGGTCTTCACTCTATGGGAGACAACTTATATATAGAGACAGACAGTTCCGGTCAGCCGGTAGAAGGAACACCTGGTTTAGATGGACTTGGAGTTTTGAGACAAGGTTTTGTTGAACTAAGTAATGTTGAGTTAGTTGTAGAACTTACAGACCTTATTACAGGTCAAAGAGCATATGACTCAAACTCAAAAGTAATCACAACAAGTGATGAAATGCTACAAACAGTTAATAATCTTAAAAGATAACAACTCCCTAATAGCAGCTTAATACTATTTGATATTAAGCTGCTATTACAATTTTATTTTAGTGACTTTATAAAGAACAGACTATTTCTACAATTTTTATTACTTCTCACTTTATCTATCTAGTGCTTTGTCATTGTTGTTACTAAAAATTAAAAGTTTTTCTTTTAATTAGACGTAATCAAAAGCACTTTATAAAAATACAACCTCATTTTAGATATAATCGCAAAATTAATTAGAAATTATTATTAGGATTTTTATATGCAAAAAGCAAATATTGATGGAAAAGTTTGGACATTCGGAAAAGATATTGACACAGATTTAATCATAGCAGCTCGCTATTTAAATACATCTGTGCCAGAGGAACTTGCAAAACATGTGATGGAAGACTCTGATTCGGAATTTGTGACAAAAATAAGTAAAGGTGATGTTATAGTTGCCGGTGAAAACTTTGGTTGCGGAAGCTCTCGTGAACATGCTCCAATAGCGATTAAAGCTGCAGGTATTGCCGCTGTTATCGCCCCAACTTTCGCAAGAATTTTTTATAGAAATGCATTTAATATGGGTCTTCCAATTTTTGAACTTCCAGAGAGTGCAGAGATAAAAGAGGGTGATGAAATCAGTATTGATATGAATGCAGGTACGATTACAAATAAAAGTACTTCTAAAACTTATAACTTCATTCCAATTCCGGCATTTATGCAAGAACTCATCGATGCAGGTGGGCTAATGAACTTTGCACAAAATGAAATTAAAGGTAAATAATGAAATCATATAAGATAGCACTTATTAAAGGTGATGGAATAGGTCCAGAAATAATTGATGAAGCAGTTAAAGTTTTGGATGCTGTAGCATCATGTTGTAACTTTGATTTTTCATATACAGAAGCCTTAATGGGCGGATGCGCTTATGATATTACTGGAGACCCACTTCCACAAGAGACAATAACTATTTCACTCAATAGTGATGCTGTTCTTTTTGGAGCAATCGGTGGAACAAAATGGGATGATTTACCTAGAGAGAAACGTCCGGAGAGCGGACTTTTAAGATTTAGAAAAGAGCTTGGAGTTTTTGCCAACCTTCGTCCTGCTGTTGTTTATGATGAACTTATAAATGCTTCATCATTAAAGCCTTCCGTTATAAAAGGTGTTGATTTAATGGTTGTTCGCGAGCTTATTGGCGGTATCTATTTTGGTGAGCCTAAAGGTCGTACTGAGGACAAGGGCTGGAATACTATGGTTTATACTCGTGATGAAATCATTCGTATAGCGCATCAAGCATTTAAGATTGCTATGACAAGAAGTAAAAGAGTTTGTTCAATAGATAAAGCAAACGTTCTTGATGTTTCTCAGCTTTGGCGTGAAGTTGTAACTGAAGTTGCAAAAGAATATCCCGAAGTTGAACTCTCTCATATGTATGTAGACAATGCCGCAATGCAACTAATCCGTGATCCTAAACAGTTTGATGTAATGCTCACTGGAAATATTTTCGGAGATATTTTAAGTGATGAAGCGAGTATGTTATCTGGTTCTATTGGTCTTTTACCATCAGCTTCAATCGGAGCAAAAATTGGTGTTTATGAGCCTATTCATGGTTCTGCGCCAGATATTGCAGGTCAAGGTATTGCTAATCCAATAGCTACTATCTCATCAGCTTCTATGATGTTAAGATATGCATTTGGAGAGATTGCTGCTGCTAATAAAATAGATGAGGCGATTAAAAGAGCACTTAGTGAAGGTTACAGAACTCAAGATTTAGCACAATTTGATGCTAAAGAAGTTTGTTCAACTAGTGAAATGGGCTCAATAATAGCAAACTATATCCAAAGATAGACATGCAAACATTAACATTAGCAAATATATATGAACTTCAAGGGCTTAAAGAAGAAGCCCTTGAAATCTATACAGAAATTTTGAAAAAAGATCCTTCAAATAGTGATGCGAAAATTGCCATAAGAAGATTATCTGGAATGAGAAAAAAGTTTTTGAATGTAAACACTCAAATGAAAGGTTTTTTTTTAAAGATGGATACTGATGTTGAATTTAATGAATTTGAAAGGTGGTTATTAAAGTCATGGAATTAAAAGACGTAATTTTATCTACTCTAGCTGAAATGGAAAATACAGAAGTTTCTAACAAAGCTTCCAATAGCACTGAAAATTTTGCAATAAAAGAAAAATTAGAGGCTGTCATACATGAACAAGAAATTCAAGACTTAATAGAAACTACACAGAATTTTACACATGATGGCGAAATGATGTTTTTGAATTCAATTAGAGAAAGATTATTAGTTTTATTTGAAGGTTTTCAAGCACCTAATAATGCAAATATTGAAGCTAAAGTAGACTTAACGCTTAATTTTTTAGAATATATTTTAGGAACTATCGATAATAGAGTAGAAATATTAGAAAAAGGTAATAAAAAGTGAGTGAATACAGAGTACTTATAGATGCTGATGATGCAAAAGGCTTAGTTTATAGAGTCTCTAGTATCTTTTATAATAATGACCTAAATATACTTTCAAATAGCGAGTATGTTGACAAAGATAATAACAAATTTTTTATGAGAAGTGTTGTTGATGGAAACATAGACTGTGTAGAACTTGAAAAATCACTTAAAGAGGCACTGCCAAGTAACTCTATTGTTAAAATTATAAGTCCTAAAAAGAAAAATATAATTATTATGGCAACAAAAGAGTTGCATGCACTTGGGGATATTCTTATTCGTCATGAAGCTGGTGAATTAGAAGCCAATATTTTAGCAGTTGTCTCAAACTACGATAAATTAGAATCTTTAGTTACTAAATTTGATATCCCTTATGTGACTATTTCGCATGAAGGTTTAGATCGTTCAGAACATGAAAGTAAAATTATAGAATGCATAAATGGTTTTGAAAATGTTGATTATATAGTGTTGGCTAAATATATGAGAATACTAACTCCAAGATTTGTTGAAACATATAAAGATAAGATAATTAACATACACCACTCCTTCTTGCCAGCATTTATAGGTGCAAATCCTTATAAACAAGCCTATGACAGAGGTGTTAAAATCATAGGGGCAACTGCCCATTTTGTGAATAATAATCTTGATGAGGGACCGATTATCGCACAAGAAGTTATACATGTTAATCATGCTTATAGCTGGAAAGACATGCAACGCTCAGGTAAAGATGTTGAAAAAGTTGTATTGTCTCGTGCTTTAAAACTTGCACTCGAAGATAGAATTTTTGTTTATGCAAATAAAACGGTTATCTTCTAATGTTCAACCTTGTCCTTGTGAATCCACAGATTCCAAACAATACAGGTGCTATAGGACGTCTTTGTGTAAATGCAGGTGCATCATTGCACCTTATCAAGCCAATCGGTTTTGACATAGATGAAAAAGCTGTTAGACGGGCAGGGCTTGATTATTGGGATAAGTTAGATTTGCATGTTTGGGAAAATATCGATGAATTCTTTGAAAAAAATGAAATAACAGATAATGCTTACTTTGCAACAACAAAAACAGATAAACCATATTTTAGTGCTGAATTCAAAGATGGGGATTACATTTTTTTTGGTAGTGAAACTGCAGGAATACCAGAAGAAGTTTTAAATGCTTATAAAAAGCAAAATATTACTATTCCAATGACTAAAGAGGGACGAAGTTTAAATTTGGCTATTAGCACAGGCATAGTTCTCTATGAGGCTATTAAACAAAACTATAGTACTTTTAAGGAACTTCAATGACGTCTATAATAGATGGAATCATGATATTTTTGTTTATTCTGTTTATGGTATTTATTTTTGGCGGATACCATAAAAATAAATCAGCAAAAAGAGAAGAACAATTTGCAAGAGAGGAAGAGGCTGCAAAAGTAAAATCGCAAAAACGCTCTTAAAAAATTCTATTTGCCCAGTTCTCAATACTATTTTCAAATCTTTCAAACAAACTTTCTGCACTTTTAATCATCAATAACATTTCATATCCTTTTATTTATTGAAGTTATTTTACACAATTATGACTAATATTTAAAAAGTATTGCAAATTGTCATTAATATTTTGACATAATGACAAAAATATATTATAATCACTAAAATACAAGGAGTGTGTTATGAATAATTTTATGGAGATAGTAGAAGAGATAAAGAGTATAGTTTCTTCTGATTTTGCCGGTAAAAAAATATTTGACAAAGATGTAGCGGATATATTGAGCATCACTCAAATGAATTTTGCAACTATGAAAAAAAGAAATAAAATCCCTTTTAATGAACTTTTGGACTTTTGTGCAACAAGATCAATCTCTATAAACTGGATGCTATATGGTCAATCACCAGAGAGTTTAGTTGAATCTACAAATAAATTTTATATGGTTAAATATTTTAATGATATAAGTGCCAGTGCAGGGGGTGGTAGTGAAAATGACAGTGAGGAGATCCAAGAACTTGAAATACCAGAACAATTTGTTTTCATGCTTGGAGGACAAAAAGAACTCAAATATATAGAAGCTATTAACGTGTCCGGTGATTCTATGGAACCAACATTCAGTTACAATGATATAGTTTTTCTAAATAGAAATAAAACTGATCTTCAGCGCGGTGGAATATTTACAATTAGAACAGAAGCCGGACTCTTTATAAAGCGAGTGCAAAAGAGAATAGACGGAAAAATAGATATAATATCTGATAATAAAGTATATTCTACTCAAACACTAAATCCTAATGAAATAGAAGTCATAGGTAGAGTTGTGAGTAGATTTGGTGATGTAGATTAAAAAAGGAAGTAAATTTGAAATATTTGTTTGTAGTTGTACTAATTTTAATGTTGGCCGGTTGTTCATCAAAAAATATAGAAGTAAAGAAGGGTATTGAAATAAATGATTTAAAAACTATACCTCAGGATGTACGTTTTTATACTAAAAATATCGACATTAATGCTAGTGGTCAAAATCTCAGAAAAAGATACGAAAGACTTTATTTTAGAGTATGGAATATGAATGCAGTTCCTGAAACATTAGAAAATGTAAAATGGCCATTTAGAGCTTATACTGTACATAATAGTTATGGAGAAAATTTTCAGCCTTTAGAACAGTCTTTTTTTGATGAAATGTACGAAAATTCAAATTTTGATGCCTACGGAACTCTTAATAAAAAAGCTGTAACACTTGGACATTTAAATATTAGGGCTTTTCCTACAGTTGAACCACTTATTAAAGATCCGTCTATTGCGGGAGAGGGCTTCCCTTTTGATTACCTGCAAAATAGTACCGTATCTGCTAATAAACCAATTTTTGTTTCTCACTACTCAAAAGATAAAGCATGGGTGTATATATTTAGCAGTTTTGCATCAGGATGGGTAAAAAGTAATGAAATAGCTTTTATAGACAAACAATATACTGATTTATGGCAGCAAGCTAAACAAGTTTTAATCACAAAAGAAAATGTATCAATATTTAGCAGTGAAGGGGACTTTTTATTTAAATCAAGAATCGGCATGATGCTGGCTTTAATAGATGAAGATGAAAATAATTACACAGTTTTAGCTATAGCAGCTTATAAAAATTCTGAACCAATGTATTTGCAGGCTAGCGTATCAAAAAAAATAGCCTCTAAAGAAATACTTTCCTTTACTAAAGATAATATAGAAAATATTATTTCAGAGATAGCAAATAGTAATTATGGATGGGGAGGCATGTATAATCAAAGAGATTGTTCATCTACTCTTCGTGATCAATTTTCAGTATTTGGAATTTGGCTACCGAGGAACTCTTCGCAACAAAGCAGAGTCGGTAAAATCATCAGTTTAGAAAAATTAACTGATGAAGAAAAAATAAACCTTATTAAAAAAGAAGCAATACCTTTTCAGACTTTACTGTACAAAAGAGGTCATATAGTTCTGTATGTCGGTACATATAAAGATGAAATAATCATTTTTCATAATGCCTGGGGAATCAAAACTAAAAAAGACGGAGTAGAAGGAAGAATAGTTGTGGGTAGAAGTATATTTAGTACTTTAAAACTTGGAAAAGATCAAGAATACTATGATGAAGATGGTGAAATACTAAGAAATTTAAAGAGTATGAATATTTTAACGAAAAAAAACTAGGCTTTCATATCTATAAGAGAACCTAGCATTTCATCTTGAGTTTTGATTGCACTCACATTTGCCGCGGTTACATTCTGAACAATTATTTGGTCTGGAATCTCTTTACTTAAGTTCGTTTGGCTTTTGAGTGAACCATTGTCATCAGCTTGACGAGTATTAGCAGTTACTGAACCTTGGCTGCTGGACATCCTTGTATCACTTGGAACAAAACCATCCGTATTTACGTTAGCAACGTTGTTTGCATTTACATTCATCATTCTTTGATGTGATTGTATTGATGAGATATTAGTTGATATATTCATAAACTACTCCTTGCTTTGTAATTATTATAGTCTTTAGTTTATAAAAGTAAGTTGATAAATTTAGAGTAGATTTATGGCATGTGGAATTGAACATGCCATAATTTCTATTAATGAAGGTCTGTATTAAGCACTATTTCTCTAGTTGAACGAGATGCTGTTACTTCACCAGTTTGAGAATTTTGTCTGAAGTGAAGACCATGAAGTCCAGCTAAACTTTTACCTTTAAAAACTTCCCCTTCCATTGTTAAGTTTTTATTTGCCTCTTGAATTTTAACAAGTTCTTTAGGGTAAATACCAACTTTGGTACCCTCTAAAATAGCTATCCCTGCATCTATAATACATCCGTCACCCAATGGAATTCCACAAGTTGAATTTGCACCTAAAAGTGTATTTTTTCCTATTGATATTGGATTTCCATCTGTTCCGCTCAGCACACCAAGAATAGAAGCACCACCACCAACATCACTGCCTGCACCAACAATCGCAGAACTTGAAATACGACCTTCAACCATAACGGGACCAGTTGTTCCAGCGTTAAAGTTAACATAAGATGCACCAGGCATAACAGTAGTTCCTGCAGCCAGTTGCGCACCAAATCTTACTTTAGAAGTATCAAGAATTCTCGTATTGTCCTGAGGAATGATGTGCTGTAGGAATCTTGGAAATTTATCTACAAAATCAATATGAGGGTATTCATTTGCTAATTTTAATTCTATTTCAAATTCACGAAGGTAGTCAAGTTCAATCGGAGAACCATTTGACCAAGCAACATTTGGCAGAGCGCCAAATGCACCATTAAGATTGATTTCTCTTAAGTGTACTTTTGCTTGAGAAAGAGCATATAGTTTTAGGTAGCTAGCTTCAACACTCTCTAAAGGTGCATCGTCAAAAATAAATGTTACTTTGAATTCGCCTTCTAGAGAGCCACTGTTGATTATTTGAGTATAGAGTGATGAGATAACTTGAATATTTTTATGTGCATCACCATAGGCCTCATCGGAAAACGGCGTAAAAGCGGCTAAACAACTTTTTAAGAAATCTAAATTAATGTTACAAACAACTTCACTCTGAGTAAAATCAATATTTATACCTAACTCTGATAAGGCTCTGACAAAAATAGCTGCACTACCAAAATTTTCATTCCAGTTGATTAAAGGATATGTTGCCTGAAGAGTTTTATCTACATTTAGTTGACCTAAGTCCACTCTACATATACCAAAGGCTAACGGATCTCTGTATCCATCTGTTGTTGACTTTATATCTTCTATTAATGCTTTAAAAGCATCTGTTGTTTGAATAATTTCCATGAATTCTCGCTTAAATGATTTGTTGATGGGATTATACTTAAAAAATACTAATGACTTTTTATATATACTAATAAAACAACAAAGGTAATTTATGAATAAATGGCTAGAGCTTTTAAAAAATAACGATTATATAAATGTTAAAAAGTATATAAAAGAGGGCGCTGACGTAAATGATTATAACGAAAGTGGTGAATCAGTCTTGGCATGTGGAATTGGAGCTAGATGCGATATAGATTTACTTTTTTTACTTATAGACAGCGGTGCTGATATATTTGACTATGATGAAGAAGGTGTGAGCATATTTGATATGGCTGTAACTTTTGGCAATATTGAAATGGTTAACTATTTAATAGAAAAAGGTATTGATGTAAATAAGACAAATAGAAGAAGCGGTTTTACTTCTTTAATGGCGGCAGCTTGTTATGGCAGAGTTGAGATTACAAAAATACTTTTAGAACAGGGTGTAGACCAAAAAGCAGTTGATAAAAAAGGTTTTGCAGCAGTGGATTTTGCGAGAAAAATGAATAAAAAAAGTATTTTAAAACTATTAAATTATGATGAGAGTGACCCTAAAAATAAGGGCTGTGCGAAATAGTCCTAATTAAAAAACTTTCCTTGTTTGTCGTTATCGAGTGGTTTTCTTTTTTCTTTTGCAAGCCACTCTTGCAGAAGAGCTTCTACAACTTTGCTAAGACTCATTTTATATCTCTTTCTTGAGTACTTCATTGCTTCATCCCACGTTTTTCTATCTACTAATAAACTACGAGTTATTTCATCTTTTGGTTGCATAAATAGGCCCTGAATATATAATATACTATATAGTAGTTTAATTGAACTTATTAGATACTTAAAGGAATATGGTGGTTGTATTTTGTATAATGGACACATAAAAAAATAGTGAGTTAATATGAGTACAAGTGCATACATAGCAAGACAGCCAATTTTGGACACAAGAAGAGATACTTTTGCTTATGAATTATTATATAGAGACAGTCAACTAAGTTCTGAAATAACAAATGACAGACATGCAACAGTGAAAGTATTAAACAATGCTTTAAATAAATTTGGCGTTAAAAATCTTCTTGGAGAGTATAAAGCATTTATAAAAACAGACAAAAAGTTTTTAATGCATGATGTTGTATTTACCATCCCTAAAGATAATTTCATCTTTGCTATGCAGGCGAATATGCAAATTGATGATTCAATGCGAGATAGAATTTCGGAATTGCATCAAAAGGGCTATACCCTAGCTATAAATGATACTCTTATAAATAAAGAAGTGCTTGAAAATTTTTCAGAAATTTTACAATATGTTTCTTATATTAAAATAGATATCAAATCAGAAGAAAAAAACTTACAACTTTTGAAAAACTATAATATTAAAACTATTTTTACCAAAGTCGAATCGTATAAAATGTACGAGAAAGCCAAGAGCTTAAATTGTGACTATGTGCAGGGTTACTTTTTTTCTAAGCCAAAAGTTTTAATACAAGAAAAGTTTGATCCAAGTAACTTAGAAGTAGTTCAGTTGTGTAATTTACTGATGAGTGATGCCAGCATTAACAGTATTGTAGCTGCTTTTGAAGGTGCACATGCAATATCTCTACAGCTTTTAAAGTTTATAAATTCTGGTTATTTCAGTTTTAGAAATCATATATCATCAATAAGACAAATACTGACTTTAGTAGGAAGAGAACCACTTACTCAATGGCTAATGCTTATAGTCTATTCTAGTAGTTTTGAGCATGGATCTGCAGAATCACCATTAATGACTTTAGTAAAGAGCAGAACAAACCTAATGGTTGAAGTTACGAAAAAAATTGTAAAAAAAGATTCACAAGAATTAGCATCAAAAGCTTACTTTGTCGGAGTAATATCACTTATGGATACACTATTTAGTGTTCCAATAGAAAGAATATTAGAAGAACTTAATGTCGATGATAACATAAAAGAAGCAATACTTGAAAATAAAGGGATATTAGGAGAAATACTTACATTTGCTAAAAGTGTAGAAAATTTTAATGTAGAAGCAATAGAGGAATTTTCAACGAAATATAATTTAAAAATTGAAGATTTGGAAAAGTTAACAACTGAAGCTCTTAGAAATGCAAATGAACTTGAAATAAAAGGATAGATGGAGCAAAAAAACCTTAATTGACAGGCTTATCTTTGCATAATTTATAATTAAGCAGAAGCATTTAAAAGCTTAGTGAAATTATTGTAACTGTCAACTATCTCTTGATTCTTCTTATTTAACATGTAAAATTCTATGGCTTTTTTGCCAAGTCTTGGAATTTCATTTTTGACTGCCCAACTACTTACCGTTCCTTCTGGAACTTCCAGTACTTCTGCCAAATTTTTTTGTGTAATCCCCAGTTCTTTACATATTTTTTTTACGATATTTTGTTTTTTTATTTTTACAGTATAAGCTACATTTTCTTTCTTTGCTTTTTCTTGGACTGTTTCAATATTTTCACTATGATTATCTATCCATTGTAAAACATCAAAAGCATTTAAAACCCAGTCTCTACTGTTAAACTTACTTACTATTTCATTAGAAAACTTAACAACAAACTCTTCAGCAAATTCATTTGTACTCAGCTGACAAAGCATAGAAAATGAAAGTTGTAATGAACCAGGACCTTTATGTCCCCAGTCAAAACCATCTTTGGATTTTGGATACAACTCGTATCTAGTCGGAAGTTCAAGTTCACCATACGTGACATACTTGCTACCAAGTAAAGTCTTGTGCCCTTTGAATACATGATTGTTTCTGTTAGCTGCCATTTTAGTCTCTCATATTTTAAAAGTAAAATGCTGCTCTGTTTTCTTTGTTTTATTATAAGTATTTACCAAATAAACTCTATAAGCAGCATATATAGTGACTGTAAGCAATAAAAGTGCCAATAACCAAAGTAACATAATAAAAATCCTTGATTTTCAATATATTTAAATCGGCCAAATATAGATTTAAATTAGTTTATACTCTATATTTAACTCTTTGAGTTCTTTTTTAAACAGTTCAAAACAGACTTTTACTTCATTTTCATCTATACTAATTAAAGAAAGTTCAACAGAAGCTATAGAGTCAACAAAGATTGGCAGAGAAGAAAGTTCAATATTTGATGGCAGTTTATTCATAGCAGATATAAGTGTATTTTCACTAGTCTTAGCTAGCAGTGTGTATCTAAATCTTTTAACAGATTTAGAAAAAAATGTTTTTATTACATCACTAATCATAGGATGTGCCATTTGAGGAAAACCGGGAACAAAAAAGTATTTATTTTCTAAAGAGAAGCCTGACATATTATTGATAGGATTAAAAAGCAAATTTGAGTTTTGGGGAAGGTCTGACATGTGTATTCTGTATGGATATGCTTCCTCCGCAAATTTTTCAATAATATCATTTTCAAATATTTTGTGGCGGACTAAAGGTTCTGCAGTAAAAACTTCGGCAGCAATTTCTCTGGTCAAATCATCTGGAGTTGAACCAATTCCGCCAAAAGAAAATAAAACAGATTTTTCATCATTTTTAATAAGATTATAACAGTCTCTAATTAGTTTTTTGTCATCTTTTATTATAAAAGAAGCAAATAGCTCATGTCCATACTTTTCTAATTCTTTACGAAGAAAATTAAAATGCCTGTCTTCTCTTCTTGCATTTAAAATTTCTGTACCAATGATAACTGCATAAAAATTCATTTCAAGTATCCATTTTTAGTTTATTATAGTGCACCTAAGGTAATAATACTCTTTTTTAGAGTATTATTTCATAAATGAAAATAAAAGGTATATTATATGTCATATTCAGAAAAACTAAAAGAGTTAATTACAAAAAGCGTTATTCCAGATTTGGATGAAAGACTAGATGAGATTTTTGAAGAAATTGCTGATAGCAAAGATGCAAGCGCAGACGCAAAAGAGGAAATAGAAGAATTACGTGAATTTAAAGCAGATTTACAAGATGTTTTAGCAGATATTGAGAACGGTGATATTGAAGAAGATGAGTGTAAAGAACTTATTGATGATATTTTAGAGGCTCAAAAAGGTAACGAAGAAGAAGATTTTGGATTTTCAGAAGAAGATTAATTTGCAGTTAATTCTAACTTCATTTGTATACAATTGCACTAATAAAGGATAAATATGAGAATAATTTTACTAGGGGCTCCTGGTGCCGGAAAAGGTACTCAGGCTCAATTTTTAACAAAAAAATA